>JAGNNA010000170.1 GCA_017990895.1 Reyranella sp. | reverse complement strand
GCGGAGATCGTCGAGGCGCACGCCCCGCGCCTCACCCCCATCGACCCGCGCGACTAACCTCGCGCGCGCTCCGAGGAATGCCCCAGCGCGGCGAGCGCGGTCGCCACGATCTGCGGCGCGTTGAGGCCGGCCCATTCGTATTGCCGGGCCGGCGCGGCGTGATCGATGAAGCGGTCGGGCAGGACCAGCGGCCGCACCTTGAGGCCGGCGTCGAGCAGACCCGACGTCGCGAGATACTGCAGCACGAAGCTCGCGAAGCCGCCGACGGAGCCCTCCTCTATCGTGATCAGCACCTCATGCTCGCGCGCGAGGCGGCGGATCAGGTCGGTGTCGAGCGGCTTGGCGAAGCGGGCGTCGGCCACCGTGGTGCTGAGCCCCTTGGCGCCGAGATCCTCCGCCGCCACCAGGCACTCCTGCAGACGCGCGCCGAAATTCAGGATCGCGATCTTGGTGCCCTCGCGCACGATCCGTCCCTTGCCGATCTCCAGCGGCGTGCCCTTCGCCGGGAGTTCGATGCCTACGCCCTCGCCGCGCGGATAGCGGAAGGCCGACGGTCTGTCGTCGATCGCGGCCGCGGTCGCCACCATGTGCATCAGCTCGAGTTCGTCGCCAGCCGCCATGATCACGAAATCGGGCAGGCAGCCGAGATAGGCGACGTCGAAGGAACCGGCATGAGTGGCGCCGTCGGCGCCCACCAGCCCGGCGCGGTCGATGGCAAAGCGGACCGGCAGCTTCTGGAGCGCGACGTCATGCACGACCTGGTCGAAGGCGCGCTGCAGGAAAGTCGAATAGATCGCGGTGAACGGCTTGAAGCCTTCGGTCGCCAGACCGGCGGCGAAGGTGACGCCATGCTGCTCGGCGATCGCCACGTCGAAGCTGCGTTCCGGGAAGCGCTCGGCGAACTTGTCGAGGCCGGTGCCCGACGGCATCGCCGCGGTGATGGCCACGATCTTCTTGTCGGCTTCGGCCTCGGCCAGCAAAGCCTTGGCGAACACCGCGGTGTATTGCGGCGCGTTGGCGACCGGCTTGGACTGCTTGCCGGTGATGACGTCGAACTTCACGACGCCGTGGTACTTGTCCGCACTCGCCTCGGCCGGGGCATAGCCCTTGCCCTTCTTGGTGACGACATGGACCAGGATCGGCTTGTCGAGATCGCTGTCGCGGGCGTTCTTCAGGATGGGCAGCAGATGGTCGAGATTGTGACCGTCGACCGGACCCACATAGTAGAAGCCCAACTCGTCGAACAGCGTACCGCCGGCGACGAAGCCGCGGGCGAATTCCTCGGCCCGCTTGGCCGCGAGTTCCAGCGGCTTGGGCAGGTTCTCGGCAAAGGAGCGGCCGAGGTTGCGCAAGGTGACGTAGGGCCGGCCCGACAGGAGCCGCGAGAGGTGACCCGACAGGGCGCCGACCGGCGGCGCGATCGACATGTCGTTGTCGTTCAGCACCACGATCAGCCGCGAGCGCAGCGCGCCCGCATTGTTCATCGCCTCGTAGGCCATGCCGGCGCTGAGCGCGCCGTCGCCGATCACGGCGATCACGTTGTTCGAGCCGCCCGCCAGGTCGCGCGCCACCGCCATGCCGAGCCCCGCCGAGATCGAGGTCGAGGAATGGGCGGCGCCAAACGGGTCGTACTCGCTCTCGGAACGGCGCGTGAAGCCGGAGAGGCCGCCTTCCTGGCGCAGGGTGCGGATGCGGCTGCGGCGGCCCGTGACGATCTTGTGCGGATAGGCCTGGTGACCGACGTCCCAGATCAGCCGGTCCCGGGGCGTATCGAAAACGTAATGCAGGGCCACCGTCAGCTCGACCACGCCCAGCCCTGCGCCGAGATGGCCGCCGGTCACCGAAACGGCCGAAATCGTCTCCTGACGCAGCTCGTCGGCGAGCTGGCGCAGCTGGTCGGCGCGCAGGCGACGGATGTCGGCGGGAATGTCGACGGTATCGAGGAGCGGCGTCGTACTCTGCCCAGTCATTGAACTAACATACTCCTGCAGGGCGCCCCGCGCCCCAACTTCAGCTGCGACGCGCCACGACGAATTCTGTGGCTTGCCTCAACAAATCCGCCGCCTCGCCGAACGGTTCGAGATGCGCGGCCGCCTGTCGCGCCAGGATCGCCGCCTGAGCGCGAGCGCGCTCGACCCCCAGAATGGAAACGAACGTCGCCTTCCCTGCCGCTTCGTCCTTGCCCGTCGCCTTGCCCAGTTCGGCCGCGTTGCCCTCGATGTCGAGCAGGTCGTCGACGATCTGAAAAGCGAGGCCGAGATCGTGAGCGTACATCGCAAGCGCCGACCGGGAATGATCGCTCGCTTTCCCGAGGATGGCGCCGGCGGTGCACGAGAACGAGATCAACGCTCCGGTCTTCAATCGTTGCAGGTGGGTGATGGCGCCGATCGACTGGTCGGAGCCCGCCTCCTCGGCCAGCAGGTCGAGCATCTGGCCGCCGACCATGCCACGGGCGCCGGCAGCCTTGGCCAGCTCGGCGACCAGGGCCACGCGCACGGCGGGATCGCCATGCGTATCCTCGTGCGCGAGAACCTCGAAGGCCAGCGCCTGCAGCGCATCGCCGGCCAGGATGGCCGTCGCCTCGTCGAATTGCCGATGGCAGGAGGGTTTGCCGCGCCGCAGGTCGTCGTCGTCCATCGCCGGCAGATCGTCGTGGATCAGCGAATAGGCATGCACGAACTCGATGGCGCTGGCGGTCCGCAGGGCGGGCAAGGTCCCGACCTTGAAGAGCGTCGCCCCGGCCAGAACGAAGAAGGCGCGCAGCCGTTTGCCGCCACCCAGGCTCGAATAGCGCATCGCCTCGAAGACGCGCGCCTCCCCGGAGGCGCCGCTCGGCAGCAGACGCTCCATGGTGCGTTCGACCGACTCGGCGGCGAACGAGAGCGCGGCGTCAAACCGGGTGTGCGACGACAATGGCATGGAGCTGGGGATCAGCCGAGATCGGCAGGCTGGGTCGCGACCGAACCGTCGGCCGAGAAGACGATCTTCTCCACCTTCATCTTCGCCTCGGAGAGCCGCTGCTCGCAGTGGCGCTTCAGCAGGGCGCCTCGCTCATAGGCCGAAATGGCCTCGTCGAGCTTCACCTGGCCCCGTTCCAGCTGCTGGACGATGCCTTCCAGCTCCTTGAGTGCATCCTCAAAGGAGAGCGCCGCAATGTCCTTAGGCAGTGTGGGTTCTTTGGCCAATTCTTGCCTCTCGAAGGGGTTCGTCTGCATGGTACCCGGCCGCGGCGAACATGTCGAAAAATGCCGTCCACGTCACGAAAATAGGCCGAAAATTCCTGATTCAGAGAGCAGAACTTCGCGAGTGCAACTACTGATAATCAATATACGCATCTCTGACATGGCCGCTTTGCACGTTCGCAGGACAAAACCCGCTCTCATTCGTTGCGGTACGAATGAGGCGGTGGCACGTTCCGCCTCGCAAAGAAATAAACGGCCATTTACCCCAAAAGGAGCAGACGCCGATGGGCAACGTCAGTCATCTCGTAACGCGAACCGCGGCTTTCCAGAGCTCGGTCGAAAACGGCCTCGCCGAGGGGGCGAGCAGCAAGGATCGCCAGTTCGTCACGGCGCTGGCCCGCGGCCTCGACATCCTCCGCGCCTTCCACGCCGGCGAGGGCATGCTGGGCAACCAGGAGATCGCTCATCGCACCGGCCTGCCGAAGCCGACCGTCGCCCGCCTCACCCATACGCTGACCGAGCTGGGCTACCTGAACTACATCCGCCGCTTCCGGAAGTACGAGCTGGGCGCCTCGGTCCTGGCGCTGGGCTATGCCGCGATCTCGAGCATGGACGTCCGCCGCGCCTCGCGTCAGCCGCTGGAGCAGCTCGCCCACGCGCTCAACGCCTCGACCGCACTGGGCGGCCGCGACCGTCATTCGATGATCTACCTCGAAGCCTGCCGCGGCCCGTCCGTGGTGGCGATCACCCACGATGTCGGCACGCGCGTCCCGATGGCCAGCACGGCGATGGGCCGCGCCTACCTCTTCACGCTGCCGGACGTCGATCGCAACAAGCAGATCGATGCGATCCGCCGCCGCTGGCGCGACGACTGGACCAAGGTCAAGGCCGGGCTCGAGCGCTCGTTCAAGGAACTGGCCGATCGCGGCTTCTGCGTCACCTGGGGCGAGTGGCTGCCTGAGCTGTGTGGCGTCGGCGCCCCGCTGCGCAATTCCGACGGCACGGCAGCCTATGCCGTCAATGCCTCGGCACCGATCTACCAGATCAGCCGCGATCGTCTCGAAGCCGACTGGGGTCCCCGCCTCGTCAAGGTCGCGCGGGACATCCGCACCGGCATGGCGGCACAGCCGGCCATCTCAGCCTCGGCAGGCCCCGCCATGCGTCCGATGATGAGCAACGGTCATCGGCCGCCGATGTCGGCGATGGCGCGCCGCTAGGCGCGCCTCCTCCTCTCGAGGCATTTTAGACATGGCGATCCAACGACCGGCCGACGCTCGGCCGGTCGCTCCTTATGTGTTCCGCGGCTTCAATGGCGTGATCGGCCATCAGGTCGTGGCGTGGCGCCCCAGCTTCGTCGAGATGCGCCTCGACGTGCGCGCCGAGCTTTGCAACGCCAACGGCCTGCTGCACGGCGGCGTGCTGATGACCCTGCTCGACTCGGCGAGCGGCTTCGCCTGCACCTTCAACGAGACGGCGACGGCACGACGGCTATCAGTGACGCTCGCCTTCACGACCCAGTTCATCAAGGCCGGCCGCGAAGGCGACGTGCTCACCATCTTGGGGGCCTGGCGTCCCTCGACCAGCCAGAGCACCTTTGCCGCCGAGACCGAGATCTACAACCAGGCGAACGAACTGCTCGCCACCGGTGCCGGCACCTTCCGTTACCTGAAGGGCGAGCGCAGCGACGGCACGCTCGAGTTCCTCGACCAGAAGGCCGCGGACTAACCGTTCGCGGCGATCAGGCGGCGGACCGCGACCAAGTCGTCGCGGAAAGCGTCATAGGCCTCGCGCCTGGCCGCTTCGTCGGGCAGGCGCAGCAGGTAGGACGGATGCACCGTCGCATAACCCGGCAGTCCATCGAGCGTGATCGGACCGCGTGAGCGAAGGACTGAGAGCGGCTTGCCGGTCAGGCCGAGCAGTGCCGTGCCGCCCATCGCGACCACGAGCTTCGGCCGTACGAAGGAAAGCTCGCGCTGCAGCCACCAGCGATAGCGCTTGACCTCCCCCGGGTTGGGTCGCTTGTGCAGCCGCTTCTTGCCGCGCGGCTCGTACTTGAAGTGCTTCACCGCGTTGGTGACGTAGACGCTGCTGCGATCGATGCCCGCTTCGGCCAGCGCCTTGTCGAAGAGTTGCCCGGCGGGACCGATAAAGGGTCGCCCCTCCCGCTCTTCCTGATCGCCCGGCTGCTCGCCCACGAACGCGACCGCGGGCTCCATCAGTCCCTCGCCCAGCACGGCGCGGTCGGCCCCCGGCGTCAGGGGCTCCGAAACGGCGATCAACCGGTTCAACTCTTCCAGCGTCTGCGGCCCCTGCTCCGCCATCGCCGCGACGGCTTTCAACGGATCGCGCTTCTCACGCTCGGCCGCCTCACGCGCGATCATCTCGCGAGCCCGCTCCGGCGCCTGCTGCACGAGGCTGGCAATGGACGCGGCTTCGGGCAGGTTGCGCCAGTATTTCTCCGGCATGTGCTGCCGCATCGCCTTGGGGTTCAAGCGCGCCGCGTTGAAGACGTTCTCATAGTAGCAGCGCCAGGCCTTCTCGAAGGCATCGGACTGAGGCGCGTCGCAGCGCTGCGCGGGCGGCCCAACGACAAGCGTATCGCGATCCCAATGCAGCGAGCCCTTCGGGGTGAGGATGGACCAGACCAGGCTCCGGAACCGGTCGACGAAGAAGCCGGCCGTTGCCTCGACGATGAAATGGTCGGGCTCGAACCAGGAGACGAACCTCTCCGTGCCGTCGGGATCGTGCGTCTCGCGGAAGCGCACGAACGCATGCATCTTGTGCAGGTCGCGGCGCACCGACTTCGCCATCCCCTCCAGGCGATGCACCAGCGGATCGCTCTGGACGTCGAGCAGCGCACGCTCGCCGTTCTGCACTCGCCAGATCGCCGCATACAACAGGCCATAGCGCTCGCGGTCGGAATGGCAGACCACGAGCCGGATCAATTCGCCCAGCGCCCGCGGCAATGCGACCGGTGTCGCGCTTTCCGTGCTCCGCTCGCCGGCGCCGAACAGATCGTCTTCTCCGGCCGAACACCACGAAACCGACTCAGGCCGTACCTTGCCGGCGGCGAGCCTGCGGACGGCTGAGCGAAAGCCGTCGAGGTCGGCGCCTTCGCCCAGCGCGATGCGGATCAAAAGAGGCTTCCCTGCACCGGCGCATCCGCGAGGTTGGTGCGAAGGTCGGCGCGGTCGGAGATTTTCGTCGGCCGGTAGTCGGCAGTGATGAGAAATGGCAGCAGCCGCTTCACGCTGCGCGCCAGCCGGCCGATGTCGGCGAGGCGCAGGCGGGCGTGCCGCCGCGCCGCGATGATCGTGTTGACGGACCGCACGCCGAGGCCGGGGACGCGCAGCAGCATCTCGCGATCGGCTGTGTTGACGTCGAGCGGAAAGCGCTCGCGGTTCTGCAGCGCCCAGGCCGCTTTTGGGTCGATGTCGAGAGCGAGCATGCCGTCACGGCTGGCGCTCGCGACCTCGTCGGCAGAAAAGCCGTAGAAGCGCAGCAGCCAGTCCGCCTGATAAAGGCGATTCTCGCGCTGCAACGGCGGCGCCTTCATCGGCAGCACCGCACTCGACGAGGGAATGGGACTGAAGGCGGAGTAATAGACGCGCCGCAGCGCATAATCCTTGTAGAGCACGGCGCTGGTGTTCAGCAGCGCCGCATCGGTCGTCTCGTCGGCGCCGACGATGACCTGCGTGCTCTGGCCCGCCGGCGAGAACTTGCGGCGGTCCTCCTTGGCCTCGTCGATGCGCTCCCTCATCTGACCCATGGCGCCGGTGATCGAGGCGGCCTTTTTCTCGGGCGCGAAGCGCGCCAGGCTGTCGGCCGACGGCAGCTCGATGTTGATCGAGAGACGGTCGGCGAAGAGGCCAGCCTGCTCGATCAGCCAGGGATTGGCCTCGGGAATCGTCTTGAGATGGATGTAGCCCGCGAAGCCATGCTCGCGGCGCAGCGTCTTCGCCACCAGCACGAGCTGCTCCATCGTGTGGTCGGGATTGCGGATGATGCCCGAGGAGAGGAAGAGGCCCTCGATATAGTTGCGCTTGTAGAAGTTGAGCGTCAGCGCGACGACCTCGTCGACCGTGAAGCGTGCGCGTTCGACGTTCGAGGAGCGGCGGTTGATGCAATAGGCGCAGTCGAACAGGCAGTAGTTCGTGAGCAGGATCTTGAGCAGAGAGACGCAGCGCCCGTCTGGCGTGTAGGCGTGGCAGATACCGTTGCTGGTCGAGCCGATGCCGTCGGGACCGGCCACCCGCTTCGGCGCACCCGACGAGGCGCAGGAAGCGTCGTACTTGGCCGCGTCCGAGAGAATGCGGAGCTTGGTGGTGAGCTTTTCGTCCAAACAACGTCTCCTGAAGTGCGAGAGCGTTGTTCTCTATATGTTCACATTCTTCAAAAGCGCAAGAGCCACAAGATTGTTCTGATAAATCAATGTTCTAGACTGAATTCACTTCGGTCGGTGTCGAACGCAACTTGTAGCGCAGCCACATCGTCCCGCCTTCCAGCACATCGTGGCTCACGAGCGTCATGCTCTCGATCGGCGCCGGCCCGAGATCCTCGTCGCCCGAGTTGAACACGATCGGCCCGCCGGTGCTGCCGTCGATCACGGGGCAGATGACGAGGCTCAATTCGTCGATCAGCCCGGCGCGCAGCAAGGCCCCGTTCGCCCCGCCCCCGCCCTCCAGCATGATGCGCTCGATGCCCAGTTCGCGGTTGAGCGTCTCGAGCGCCGCCGAAAGATCGATCTCGGTCTTGCCCGCGAAGATGTACGAAACGCCGTCGGCGCGCAGGCCCGCCAGATGCCGGTCCGGCACGGCCTCCGTCAGGATCACGAGGATGGGATCGCCGCCGATGTCGCGCCGCTCCCAGACCGCCTTGCCGTGCCCGTCCAGAAAGATGCCCCAAGCCTTGGCCCCGCGCTGCGCGAACCAGTTCTCGCGCGTGAAGACCGCGTCGGTCGACGGATAAGCGGGCTCAGTCCCCTTGGCGAATTCCTGCGCGGTGACCCGCCCACACAACCACGACCCGCCACCCATCTGGTCGTGCAGCCGCTCGAACAGGTTGGGCACGACATTGACCTTGGGCCGCCAGCGACTGCCCCAGATGCGACCGTCGACGCTGCAGACCATGTGACAGAGGACGTAGGGTTTCATGCGCGCATCATAGCCGAACGGCGCCGGTCAGGAATCAAATCCCGGCAAAAACAGCTGCCGTCCAGGCCGCAACGGCAAGTGCGCGACATGGCGATGGATGGTCTTGCCGAGCAGGCTGTGCACCAGGACGATCTCACGCACCGTCCAGGTGATCGGCTTGATCGCCCGCGGCGGCACGATCGTCTCGCTTCTCAACAGCGTCATGTGAAGCACGAACGGGCGCTTCTTTTCGGTGCCAGGTCGGGTCAGCACGTCGCGAAGCCGGGTGGAGAGTGCTTCGAACTCGGCGCTCCCCTTGCCGCCGTACAACACGAAGGCGCCCCGGCCGAGGGATTTGGCTCGCCGAAAGGAAATCTCGAACGGCGGCACCTCGACGGTGCTGGCGCGCTGCACGAGCGCGTCGATTTCGCCGGTCGTCGGCGGCACGATGTCATCTCCGACATGCCACAGCGTGACATGCAGATGCTCGGGCAGGATATCCATGCTGGAGAGTCCGGCCTTCTCGCAGAGCTTCCGGCGCGCGCTGCAGATCGCCTCGACCGTCTCCGCGTCGGGAATCACGGCGAAGAACAGCCGGTCGGTCGGCCGTACCGTAATCATTCACCCCTCGACGATGTCAGCCGAGCGGGATGCGCGCGATGTGCCGGTGTGTCGTCTGGCCGATCAGGCTGTGAACCAGCACGATCTCGCGGACCGTCCATGAGATGGGCTCGACTGGCTCAGCCTCGATGTATCGGCCATCGTAGAGCAGGGTCACGTGCGGCGTGTAGCGGCGGGCCGGCCGCGGCGTGTCGTCGAGCGAATCGCTCAGGCGCTGTTGCAGCACTTCCATGCCGACCGTCGAATCGTCGCCCGTCAGCACGAGCGCGCCGTTGGTGAAGCTCATCAGTCGGTCGAAGCCGACCCGGAACGACGGCATTGGGATTTCACTGGCGCGCGCCACCCAGCCGTCGATCTCGTCGCCATCAGGCAGGCCGTGGCCTTGATGCACGGTCGACAGGGTGACGTGGAAATGCCCGGTCTTGAGGAGCCGGCCCGTCAGGCCGTGCCGGGCGCGCCAGGCAGCGGCGCATTCGGCAATCCGCTCGGCCGTCTCGGCGTCCGGCAGGGCAGCAAAGAACAGGCGGTCGGTGAAGTCCGCCTTGGTCCGCCGGATCCCAGCGTGGCGCCGGCGGAGGCGGTCCACCCCGAGGCGGGACAGGCTCTGCTCCGGCCGGGGTGTAAGCGCCTGAAGCCCCCCGAACGTCTCGATCGTCGTCGCGAAAAAAGCGCTCACAGCCAGCCTCCCGGTCTATTTGTTCATGTTATGTTCTATATTTGAACAAGACAAGAGGTCGGGTCCGCCCCGAAACATTTGATACGATGGCGGCATGCAGATTCGCGGCTTCTACGAATTCGGCCATACGCTCGACGTCCTGAACGCCGACAGCCATGGATTCTCGCCGGCCGACGTCGCGCACGTGGACCGGTTCTGGGCCTATGGCGACATGCACGACAGCTCGGCGGGGTTCGTGATTCAACTGCGAGACGGCCGGCACGCCTATGTCGAGTTCCTGCACTGGCACGGCTTCGAACAGGACGAGGATTTCCGGATCGACGTCGAGATGCTGGAGGACCAGGAGGCGCCCTCGGCGCCCCTGCGCGAGCCGATCGACCCGTCGGCGCCCTGGCCACCGGGCGGCTGGTCGGCAGAGACGGCGCATCTCGACCGTCTGCTGCTCCAGGGCGAGGCCGCCTCGTAGCGGCGACGTCGCTACTTCTTCGTCGCCTGCTCGCGTAGCGTCTCGGCGATCTTCTTCGCGTCGTAGGTCGGATAGAACTCGGTGCGGAATGCCTTCCACGCGCCCTGCTCCACCGCGCGGTTGACCTCGCGCAGGCGCGCCGGCGGCACGCGCAGGGTCACGATGTAGCCGAGGCCCATCGCGATGTACCAGGACTCGACCTGGATGCCCTCGGGCGGAAACTTCGCCCAGAAGCCCTGCTCCGCCTGGATTTTGTTGATCTCGTCCAGGTTCATCGTCTGGTCATGCCGCATGATGACCGTGAGCAGGATGTAGTCCGACGGCGTCGCCGCGGGACCGGGCACGGCGGCAGCAGGTGGGG
>JAGNNA010000535.1 GCA_017990895.1 Reyranella sp. | reverse complement strand
TCGTTGATCTCGTCCATCTCGAGGACAATGTCGTAGGGCACCTTGGCCTCGGCCAGAAGCACGTTCATGTGGCCGGGCAGACGGCCCGCCACGGGATGGATGCCGAAGCGAACCTCTTTCCCCCTGGCGCGCAGCTTGCGGGTGAGTTCCGCCACCGACTGCTGCGCCTGCGCCACCGCCATGCCGTAGCCCGGCACGATGATCACCGAGTCGGCGTCGTTCAAGGCCGCCGCCACGCCCTCGGCGTCGATGGCGATCTGCTCGCCCGCGATCTCCATCGCCGGGCCCGTGGTGTTGCCGAAGCCGCCGAGGATGACGCTGACGAAACTGCGGTTCATCGCCTTGCACATGATGTAGGAGAGAATCGCACCCGAGGAGCCGACCAGCGCGCCGACGACGATGAGGAGGTCGTTCGAGAGCGAGAAGCCGATCGCCGCCGCCGCCCAGCCCGAGTAGCTGTTCAGCATCGAGACGACGACCGGCATGTCGGCCCCGCCGATGCCCATGATCAGGTGATAGCCGATGAAGAGCGCGGCCAGCGTCATCAGGATCAGCGGCAGGAAGCCGCCGCTGTTGAAGTACCAGATCAGGCAGATCGCCGAGAGCGCCGCGGCCCCGGCGTTCAGCATGTGCCCGCCCGGCAGTTTTTCCGCCTTCGACGTCACCTTGCCCGCGAGCTTGCCGAAGGCGATGACCGAGCCGGTGAAGGTCACCGCGCCGATGAAGACGCCGAGGAAAAGCTCGATGCGCAGGATGTTGACCTCGACCGGGCTCTTGTGGGCGAGGACCGCCGCGAAGCCGGTGGCCGCCTCGCGCGCGGCCGTATCCATCGCCAGCACACGGCCAAGCTCGAAATGCGCGTTGAAGCCGACAAAGACCGCCGCCAGACCAACGAGCGAGTGCATCGCGGCCACAAGCTGCGGCATCTCGGTCATCTGGACGCGCTGCGCGACGATCCAGCCGATGACGCCGCCGCCAAGGACCAGAAGGACCGAGAGCGGCCAGAGGCCTGCCCCCGGCCCCGCCAGCGTCGCCAGCACGGCGAGCGCCATGCCGACGATGCCGTACCAGACCGCGCGCTTGGCGCTTTCCTGCCCGGAAAGCCCGCCGAGCGAGAGGATGAAGAGGACTGCCGCAACAACGTAGGCGGCCGTGGTGAATCCGTAGTCCATCGCGCCCGTCTCCTTACGACTTCTGGAACATGGCGAGCATGCGCCGGGTGACCATGAAGCCACCGAAGATGTTGATCCCGGCCATGAAGACCGAAAGCGCCGCGAGCAGGATCACGAGGAACGAGCCCGATCCGATCTGCAACAGTGCGCCGAGGATGATGATCGACGAAATCGCGTTCGTCACCGCCATCAGTGGAGTGTGCAGCGAATGCGAGACGTTCCAGATCACCTGGAAGCCGACGAAGACCGAGAGCACGAAGACGATGAAGTGCTGCATGAAGCTCGCCGGGGCGAAAAGCCCTGCGAGCAGGATCAGCGCCCCGCCGACGCCAAGCAGCGTCACCTGGCTCCGGGTCTGCGCCTTGAAGGCCGCCACCTCGGCCGCGCGCCTCTCCTCCGGTGTCAGTTCCTTCGGCTTCTCCTTCGGCTTCTGTGCGGCGATCGCCTGGATCTTCGGCGGCGGCGGCGGGAAGGTGACCGCGCCCGCATGGGTCACGGTCGCGCCGCGGATCACGTCGTCGTCCATGTTCTGGTTGACGACACCGTCCTTGGCCGGCGTCAGGTCCGTCATCATGTGGCGGACGTTGGTCGAATAGAGCGTCGAGGCCTGGGCGGCCATGCGCGAGGGGAAATCGGTATAGCCGACGATGGTCACGCCGTTCGGCGTCACGATCTTCTCGTCCTTCACCGTCAGTTCGCAGTTGCCGCCGCGCTCGGCGGCAAGGTCGACGATGACCGAGCCGGGCTTCATCGCCTCGACCATGTCCTTCGTCCAGAGGACCGGCGCATCGCGGCCGGGAATCAGCGCGGTGGAGATGACGATGTCCATCTCGGGCGCCAGCTCGCGGAACTTCTTCAGCTGCGCCTCGCGGAACTCCGGCGACGAGGGCGCGGCATAGCCGCCGGTCGCCGCCCCGTCGGTCTGCTCGGCGAAGTCGAGATAGACGAATTCCGCGCCCATCGATTCGATCTGCTCGGCCACTTCTGGGCGCACGTCGAAGGCGTAGGTGATCGCGCCGAGGCTCGTCGATGTGCCGATGGCGGCCAGCCCCGCGACACCCGCGCCGATGATCAGGACCTTGGCCGGGGGCACCTTGCCCGCCGCCGTCACCTGGCCGGTGAAGAAGCGGCCGAAGTTGTTGCCCGCCTCGATCACCGCGCGGTAGCCGGCGATGTTCGCCATCGACGACAGCGCGTCCATCTTCTGCGCCCGGCTGATGCGCGGCACCATGTCCATGGCGATGACGGTCGCGCCCTGCTTGTTGGCAAGCTCCAGAAGCTCTTTGTTCTGAGCGGGATAGAAGAACGAGATCAGCGTCTGCCCGGCGCCGAGCCGCTTCGTCTCGGCCTCGGTCGGGGGGCGCACCTTGGCGACGACATCCACCTCCTTGAAGAGCGCGGCCGCCGTCTTGACGACCTTGACACCCGCGGCCTCGTAGGCCGCATCGGAAAACCCGGCCTTTGCCCCCGCGCCCGTCTCGATGAAGCATTCATGCCCCAGCTTCTGCAGCTGAAGGGCGGAGTCCGGTGTCATCGCGACGCGGTTCTCGCCCTCAAAGATCTCCTTCGGTGCCCCGATCTTCACTGTCTCTCCTTTCCGGAATGTCCCCCGCGCGGTCGCCCGCGTGTTCCGTCATGTCAGTGCCTTGGCGGAAACTGTTACTCTGCAACGCGGCGTCGC
>JAGNNA010000534.1 GCA_017990895.1 Reyranella sp. | reverse complement strand
GGTGGAACTCACCACCACCCTCACCGCCGACGAGATCCGCAACAGCTTCGGCGCGCCGCAGACCATCTCGATCTGGGACATGCGCGGCTTCATCGGCGAGCTTGACCGCGCCGGCTTCTCCTCGCGAGCCTATTCGGTCTGGTTCCAGATGGAAATGGCGCTGCCGCTGCATCTGGCCGCCATGGTCCTCGTCGGCGCGGGCTTCACCATGCGCCATGCCCGCTTTGGCAATTCCGGTACACTCGTCCTTCTGGCGCTTGTCTCTGGCATCGCTATCTTCTTTGTCCGGAACTTCGCGCAAGTCCTTGGCGAAAGCGGACAAATCCCCATCGTGCTGGCCGCATGGACCCCGCCCGTCGCGGCGGCCCTCCTCTCGGTCAGCCTTCTGTTGCATCTGGAGGATGGCTGATGGTCCGCCGCCCCCTCAGGACGGCGCTCGGAGCCGCGATCCTCACCGCACTCCTGTCCGCCTCGCCCCTTACCGGCCAGACCACTGGCCAGACACCCGATCAGGCGACCCTCGTGGCCGACCAGATCCTCATCAACGCCGACAGCACGATGGTCGCCAACGGCGCCGTCGAGGTGCTCTACAAGGGCACCCGCCTGACCGCCTCGAAGATCACCTTCGACCAGACCTCGAACCTTCTGAAGATCGAGGGGCCCATCGCCATCGACGACGGAAGCGGCACGGTGATCCTCGCCTCCGAGGCCGAGATCTCATCGGACATGCGCAACGGCATCCTCAAGAGCGCCCGCCTTGTCCTGCAAGACCAGATGCAGCTTGCCGCCGCCCAGATGGACCGCGTCGACGGCCGCTATACCCAGCTGTCCCGTGTCGTCGCCTCGTCCTGTCAGGTCTGCCCGACCAATCCGCGCCCCTTGTGGGAAATCCGGGCAAGCCGCGTCGTCCATGACCAGACCGAACGCCAGCTCTATTTCGACAATGCGCAGTTCCGCGTTGCAGGCGTGCCGGTCTTCTGGGTGCCCCGCCTGCGCATGCCTGACCCGACCGTCGACCGCGCCACCGGCTTCCTCCTGCCCACGCTCCGCTCCAGTTCCTCGCTCGGCCTCGGCATCAAGGTCCCCTATTTCATCGCAATCGGCGACAGCCGAGACGTCACGCTCACGCCCTTCGTCACCGACAGCGGCAACAAGAGCCTTGCCTTCCGTTACCGGGAGGCCTTCGCCAATGGAACGCTGTCCTTCGAGGGGGAACTCAGCAAGGACGACCTGACCACCCGCGACACGCGCGGCTATCTCTTCTCCTATGGCTCGTTCCTGCTGCCGCGCAGCTACCGGCTTGGCTACCAGATCGAGACAGTAACCGACGACGGCTATCTGCTCGACTACAACATCGCCGAGAAGGACCGGCTGGCGACCGGCGCCTATCTTCAGCGCACCGGACGCGACAGCTATTTCGATACCCGGATCTTCAAGTACAACTCGCTGCGCGCCGGAGACGACAACCAGACCCTGCCCTCGCTTGTCGGCAACCTGTCGCTGATCCGCCGCATGACCCCCGACCTCATCGGTGGGCAGGCCACACTCTCATTCGACGTGCTCAGCCTCAACCGCTCCTCCGGCGTCTCGTTCGACGCCAATGGAGATGGCGTCACCGATGGCCGCGACATGACGCGCGCCACTCTGGGCGTGAACTGGCGGCGACAGGAGCTCCTGACAAACGGCATGGTCCTTGGCTTCGGCGCGGGCCTGACGGCCGATGCCTTCTCGATCCGGCAGGACAATGCCTTCCCGTCCGTCGTCACCCGCATGACGCCGATGGCCTTCGCCGACCTCAGCTGGCCCTGGGTCAAGTCCGCCTCGGGCGGCCATTCGGCGCAGGTGATCGAGCCGGTCGTGCAGCTGATCTGGAGCCAGGAAAGCACCACACCCGTCCCGAACGAAGACAGCACGCTCGTCGAGTTCGACGAAGGCAACCTCTTCAGCTTCTCGCGCTTCCCCGGAGCCGACGTCTATGAAAGCGGCCTGCGCGCCAACGTCGGCCTCAGCTGGAGCCGCTACGATCCCGCGGGCTGGAACTTCACCGTCGCCGGCGGCCGCATCTTCCGCTCCGAAGACCTCGGCCAGTTCTCGACCGGCACGCGCCTCTCCGGCACCCGCTCCGACTGGCTTCTGGCCATGCGCCTGCAAAGCAACCAGGGCCTCGCCGTCGCCAACCGCGCACTTTTCGACGATGATTTCAGCTTCTCCAAGGACGAGCTGCGTCTCGACTGGGACAATGGCATCACCAGCATCGGCGCCAACTATGTCTGGCTCACGGCCGACCCGCTCGGCGGTCGCCCGACCTCGACCTCGGAGCTGGCCTTCGACGCCGGCTGGCAATTCACCTCCGGCTGGCGCGCCGTCGCCGCAGGCCGCTACGACTTCGAGGCAGACCGCGCCGCCAAGGCCGGCATCGGCCTCGAATATCGCAACGAATGCGCCGCCGTTGATCTTTCCCTCTCGCGTCGGTTCACGTCCTCGACTACTGTGACGCCGACGACGGAACTGAGCGTCGCGGTCAGGCTGAGCGGTTTCGGAACCGGGTCTGACGGGCGCATGTATCGCAAGAGCTGCGGGGGTTGACCGGAATGGCCTCCTGCCGCAAACGACAAAAAGAGCAGACGGACTTATGAGTATGCGCCTGACAAACTGCCTCCTGGCCCTGGCCCTCGGTATCGCCGCGACCTTCGCGGCTCCCTTGCCCGCGCTCGCCCAAGGCAACGCCTTCAGCCCGGTGATCAAGGTCAACGATTCCTCGGTCACCGGCTACGAGCTCGAACAGCGTATCCGCTTCCTGCAACTGCTGCGCTTCCCGGGCGATATTGCGGCCGAGGCTGAAAAGGGCCTGATAGAGGA
>JAGNNA010000533.1 GCA_017990895.1 Reyranella sp. | reverse complement strand
GGTCAGTTCCGTTGCTCCATCTGTCGGGAGGGCGTCGGTGTACGAAGACCTGCTTGATAGGGACTGCCTCCAGTCACTTCAGCGCGCCATCGCCGCGATTCCCGACGATCAGGATTACCTGGATGTCATCACCCTGATGTCCGCCCTCTACGATGATGGCCATCTCAAGCGACGGTGGCCGCGTCTGGCCGCGCTGTTGCCTGCCTTGCGTCCGCAGCCCCGGGACTCGAGTAGCGCACCGATAGGCCTGGCCGAACCCTTGACCGATCTCTTTGCTGCATTGCAACTGTCGCCTGGCGCAGCCGGTGGTCAGATGATTTCGCGGGAAGCGCTCTTTGACGCCATCATCAGCAGCGGCGTGGGGTACCATGCCCTCCATCTGCTCGGCGGTGAGCAGGCCATCCCCTGGCGATTGTCGCCACGCCGCGACAACTTCATCCGGCTGTGCCGTGAGCAGCGGCTTGGCCATGTGATGACCAGCGCGTTCATCCCACCGCGGGTCATGGTGGGAATCGACGAAGATCTCAAGGCAATCTCGAGCAGGCTCTGCCAGCCGAAATACAGGAACGCGATCCTTGTCGGTCAGTCCGGCGTCGGCAAGTCGGCAATCGTGCGGGAATTCGCGCGCCGGATCGCGGCGCATGACGAACTGATCGACGCCCAGCTCTGGGAATGTGACATCCTCCGGCTCGAGCGGCCCGCGGCTATTTCGGCGGTGATCGAACTGCTGGCGGAAATGCCCGAGGTCATCCTGTACGTCGAAGGCATCCAGGAACTGCTGAAGCGGCCACCGAACAATAACGACCCGTTCAATGATGCGTGCGAGTCCTTTCGCCGGAAGCTGCAGGATCTGCGCGTCATCGGGTGCATGACCGATTCGAGCTTCGCGGCGATCAAAGAGGTCGAGAAGGAGAGAAGAGTCGACGATCTCATGCGCCGGCTTCAGGTCATCAAGGTTGCACCACCCACTGCTGCGGTCACGGTGGAGATCCTCAGGACTCGCGGACCGTCCATTGCGGAACACTTCGGCGTCGGAATCGACGATGGAGCACTCGTCCGCGCGGTGGAGCTCGCGGAATCGGTTACAAGCAGACGCCAGCCGGAGAAATCGCTTCGCCTTCTTGAGGGCGCCTGTGGCCTCTGCGCCCAGGCAAGGCCCCGACGTGATATGGTCCGCGCCGAAGACGTGGGAATGGAATTCCGCCGGAACTGGAGTGGCGAAGAACAAGAGCCCGCCGACATGCGATTGACGCACGACGGTGTCCTGGCCGATCTGCGTGCGCAGGTGTTCGGCCAGGACCCTGCCCTGGACACGATCGCGCGGAAGTTCGTCGCGGCCATGGAGCCGCCACTGCTTGCGAGGCCGGACGGCCCCCGGGCGGTGCTGTTCTTCGCCGGCCCGACCGCCGTGGGAAAGACCGAGACGGCGCAACTCCTGGCCGGGATCCTCGCCCGCAAATGCGGTGTCGACGAACCAGCCCTGATAAGAGTCGGGTGCAACACACTCCAGGAGCGCGGCGACGCGGGCCCCATCATCAGTCAGCTTCTGGGAGCGCCGCCAGGGTACCTCGGTCATGTTCCCGGCGGGGGTGGGATCCTGGCCAACATCAGGACGAAGCCGGATTGCGTCCTGCTGTTCGACGAGATCGAGAAGGCAGGAGCCGGGCTGTTCAGCCTGCTGCTGAATGTCATCGACAAGGGCGTCGAGGAGGACCGGGCCGGCAATCAGCTCGACTTCAGGCGCGCCGTGCTCATCTTCACGTCCAATGCCGGCGCGACCTACACTGCAAACCGGCCGCCACTGGGCTTTTCGGCGGGCGGCCGGGCAACAGCAGGCGGCCGCACGGCATCGGCATCGCTGTCGTCCATCCTGGACGGCTTGCGCAGGCACGGTGTGCAGGAAGAGTTTCTCGGCAGGATCTCCAGCATGGGATTTGTGATCTTCGACGGCCTTGAACAGGACGCCGGCCGTGCGATTCTCGCGAAGAAGTGGGAGGAACTGCACACACAACTCGGCGCGCGCAACGTCACGATACATCGGGCAGACAATGTCGATGAATGGCTGATGGCAAGATGGAACCGGGCTCACGGCGCCCGGGACCTGCTGAGTCTCTTCAGGCACCATATTGAAGACGCCATCGTGAATGCCAACGCCCGGCGACCGCTCATTGCCGGCGCGAGCATCGACATCCGTGTCGCCGGGGCTGCGGGGGAAGTGAACGATCACACCGATATTCGCGGCGATGGCAGCATCACGGCTATTGAACTAGCTGACTGAGGCTCAACGGCTGCGGGCCGTTTACGCCAGGAACATGGCCAGCGTGGACTTGTCGAGCGCCAGAAGCCGGCCCTGACCAGCGATCCTGTCGCTCTTGAACTGCACCCACATCGGATCATTCAACAGCTTGTCGGCCTCACGGCCGCTGCCACTGACGAGCCCCACCTGAGCCCCCATTGCGAGCGCGAGGCGATACTCGAAGCTCGAGATGTCGCCGCCACCCAGCCCGATCAAGCGCACCTCACCGCCCTTTCGCCCGGCCTTTAGCAGATCGGCCCAATATGTCAGCGGCTCGAGGATGGAAAAGTCGGTTCCCGAGGTGGGGACATGTTCCGCGTAGCGCAGGTCCTGTTCCGCGGATCTTGACCCGGGCAGATACCCGATTGTGAGGATTGTCTGATCGCCACGTTGCTCCTGAAGGCGCCCCGCGAGACCGGAGACGCCAGCGTCGGTGCCGCCAGACACGATCGTGCCCTGGTACGCGGTCAGGGCGTCGAGAAGGTGTTTCATCCAGGCCGCCGCGCCTGGATCCACGGTACTGCCACTGCCGGCCAGGATCAGGATCGGTCGCACCGTCAACGACTCGCGTGCC
>JAGNNA010000532.1 GCA_017990895.1 Reyranella sp. | reverse complement strand
GCCAAAGCCGCCCAGACCGTACTCGATCCCCGACATCCAACTCTCCGCCCGCTGAGCTCCGGACAGAGAATCCAACCGCATCACACCGCGCAACTACGATGTGTGAATGCGATAGATTCACATGGGGGAGGTGCCCCGGTCTTCCGGGGCGGAGCGGTCAGACGCTACGTGACGAGAGGCATGACCCCTCCGTCGCGTATGACGCGCCACCTCCCCATTTGAATGGGGAGGAAAATGATCACTTGCGACCCGACATCTGCGCGAGACCGAGGGCGACCGAGAGGAGATCGGAGCCGCCGGCGATGCGGGCGTTGGGCGCAGCCTGCACGACGGCCCGGCGCACTGCGGGCACACGGCTCGATCCACCGGTCAGGAAGATGGCTTCGATCGCGTCGGGCTTGAGGCCAGCGGCGGCGATGCAGGCGCCAGCCGCCTCGTAAAGGCGGGATGTCGCGGCACCGATGGCACGGTCAAAGGTTGCGCGTGTGGCCGTGGCCGACAGGCTCGCTTCCAGAAAGCCGAGCGGAGTGGCGACGCGCTCCTCGGCGCTGAGCGCGATCTTGGCGTCTTCGACCGTGAAGGCCAGACGATGCCCCAGTCCTGCCTGCAGGAGCCGGAGCAGCCGCGAGACCTTTTCGGGCTCGCGGGCCAGCGACACCAGTTCAGTCACTTCGCGCTCGTTCCGATAGGTATAGGCGAAGTTGATCGTCGCCCAGGTGGCGAGTTGGTGATAGAGGGCGTTCGGCATCGGCAGGTTCTTCTTCACGAGCTGCGTGCCGAGGCCGAGCAGCGGCATCACCGAGGCGAGGCTGAGCGCGGTGTCGAGGTCCGTGCCGCCGACGCGCACGCCCGTGCTGGCCAGTACGTCGCCGCTGCGGTCGGCGCGCCCGCGCCGCTCCGGCCCGACCCGGACGATCGAGAAGTCGCTGGTGCCGCCGCCGATGTCGGCGATCAGCACCAGCTCCTCGCGTGCGACGGTCTGCTCGTAGTGATGGGCGGCGGCGATCGGCTCGTAGGCGAAGGCGATCTCGCGGAAGCCGGCCTGCCGCGCCACCCGCTCCAGCACGGATTGCGCGCGGGCATCGGCCTGGTCGTCGTCGTCGACGAAGCGCACCGGGCGACCCATCACCACCGAGGCGATCTCCCGGCCGGTGAAGGCTTCCGCCCTCTCCTTCAGGTTCCGCACGAAGATCTCGACGACATGCGTCAGGGGAACCTTGCGGCCGCCGAGGCTCGTCTCCTCGTCGATCAGGGGCGAGCCCAGGATCGACTTCAGCGCGCGCATCAGCCGGCCCTCGGTCTGCTCGACATAGGCCGTGATCGCGGCGTTGCCCAGCAGCACGCGCCCCTTGGTCTCGTAGTCGAAGAACACCGCGCTCGGCATCAGCGTGTTGTCGGCTTCGATCGGTGCCAGCTCGGCCACGCCCTTGCGCATGACGCCGATCGCCGAGTTCGACGTTCCGAAATCCAGTCCGCACGCGAGCATGTTTATCCCCTGAGACGCACTCATATTCCTCTCCCCCGCTAGGGGGAGAGGCCAGGTGAGGGGGCTGTCATGACTCGTGTAACCCCCTCGCCCAACCTCTCCCCCTATCGGGGGAGAGGAGTCCGAACGAGTTGATGTTACGCGACGATCTCGCCGCGGAAAGCCCAGCGCGTCATGCGCTTTTCGACCATGGCGCAGACCGCGTACATGGCAACGCCCATGATGGCGATGGCGAACAGGCCGGCGAAGGTGGTGGGTGCGTCGTTGCGGGCGCTGGCCGAGAGCATAAGGAAGCCGATGCCGTTGTTGCCGCCGACCGTCTCGGAGATCACCGAGCCGATGAAGGCGAGCGTGATCGCCACCTTGAGGCTGGCGAACAGGTAGGGCATGGCGCGCGGGATGCCGACCTTGGTCAGGATCTCCAGCCGCGAGGCGCCGAGGCTGCGCAACACGTCGCGCATCTCCGGCTCGATGGTGGCGAGGCCAGTCGCCACGTTCACCACGATCGGGAAGAAGCTGATCACGAAGGCGGTGATGACGGCCGGCAGCGAACCGACGCCGACCCAGATCATCAGGATCGGCACGATCGCGACCTTGGGGATCGCGTTGAAGGCGATCAGCAACGGATAGAGGCCGGAATAGACGAAGGGCGAGGCACCGATCGCGAGGCCAAGGACCAGGCCGAACGCAATGGCCAGCAGGAAACCCACCGTCGTGGTCCACAGCGTGTCCCAGCAATAGGCCATCAGGATGTCGAAGCGCTGGAAGAAGACCGTGAATATCTTGGTCGGCTTCGGCAAGATGATCTCGGGCACCTGGAAGACGATGCAGCAGATCTCCCAGATGATCAGCAGGGCCGCCAGCACCAGCCACGGCATGGCATGCCTCAGCGCCTCGCGCTTGAGGTCGCTCATGGTGCGTGCTCCTGGTGGATGCGGTCGCGCAGCTCGTGGACGATGTCGACGAAGTGCGGCTCGAAGGTGGTGGCGAGCGTGCGCGGCCGCGGGATGTCGATCTTCTTGGCCAGCACGATACGGCCGGGGCGCCGGCTCATCACATAGACCGTGTCGGCGAGGTAGACCGCCTCACGCAAATCGTGCGTCACCAGCACGCCGGTGAAGCGCTTCTCCATCCACAGCGCCTGCATGACGCCCCACAGCTCCTCTCGCGTGAACGCGTCGAGGGCGCCGAACGGCTCGTCGAGCATCAGCAGCTCGGGCTCGTGGATCAGCGCGCGGCACAGGTTCGAGCGCTGCTGCATGCCGCCCGAGAGCTGCCAGGGATACTTGTCGGCGAAATCGGCGAGACCGACCGTCTTCAGCAGCTTCATCGCGCGCTCGACATATTCGGCGCGATGGCTGCGGAAGCGGCGCTTGTGCGGCTCGAC
>JAGNNA010000003.1 GCA_017990895.1 Reyranella sp. | reverse complement strand
AGCCGGGAAAGTACGCGATCGGCAGCAGCGAGAACTCCGCCCGCCTGGTCGGCGACCTCATCAAGGAGAAAGGCAAGCTGTCGTTCGAGAACGTGCTGTACAAGGGCGCGGCGCCGATGCTCCAGGAGGTCGTCTCCGGGGTGATTCCCGCCGGCATCACGACGCCCGTTTCGGCAATGTCCCATCATCGGTCGGGAACGGCGAAGATCCTGGCCATAACGAGCGAGAAGCGCCTGCCGGTGCTGCCCGACGTTCCCACGATCGGCGAGCTTGGCATTCCCGGTGTCGTTTGCCGCGTCTGGTTTGCGGTCTTCGGTCCGAAGGGCCTGCCGTCGGCGGTGGCCGACAAGTTCCACGACGGCGTCGCCAAGGCGCTGCGGGACTCGGCGATCATCGTCAAGATCAGGGATTTCGGTGCTGAACCAAGCGGTGAAGGTCCCGCAGGGCTGGCGGCCCGCTTGAAGGCGGACCTGACGCAATGGCGCCAGCTTGCCTAGGCGGCCGGCGTGCAGCCGGAGTAGCGCATGTCGTTGCCTTATGAAGGTCTGAAGGTCCTCGACGTGAGCCAAGGCGCGGCGGGACCGTATTGCGCCGAGGTCCTCTGGCAGCAAGGGGCCGACATCGTGAAGGTTGAGCCGCCGGCCGGAGACTGGTCCAGGGGCGTCGGTGTGCTGCGCGATGACATCAGTTCGCTCACCATCTCCATGAACGGCGGCAAGCGGGGGCTCTGCGTCGATGCCGCGACAGCGGCCGGCCGCGCGATCCTGATCGAACTTGCGAAGCAGGCCGACGTAGTAGTGCAGAACTTCCGGCCCGGCGTCGCCGTGCGTCTCGGCCTGGATCCAACGGCATTGCGCCAGGAAAATCCCGGCCTGATCTATGTCTCGATCTCCGGTTACGGTCTCGACGGTCCCTATTCGGTGGCGCCGGCAACCGACTCCGTCGTCCAGGCGGATGCCGGCCTGATGTTTTCCAATCGCGGAGAAGGGGCGCCGCGGAAAATGGGCATCTTCCTCGCCGATCTCAATGCCGGGCTGTATGCGGCCCAGGCGGTCGGCGCTGCGCTCTTCCAGCGGACGCGATCCGGCACGGGAGAGCATATCGAGATCAATCTCTTCGACACGTCCGCGGCGGTGCTGGTGGGCAACTATGCAGAGCACGCGCTGGACCCCGAACGGGAAGCAAGGGCCTCGGTGGCCCTCACGGCGCCCAATGGGACGTTCCAGGCGAAGGACGGCTCGATCAACGTTGTGACCATGAACGACCAGCAGTTCGCGCGCCTGGCCGCAGCGCTCGGCCATGCGGAATGGCTGGAACGGCCGGAGTTCTCCGGAATGAAGGCACGCGTGGCCAATGTCGGCCTGCTCAACAGCCTGATCGGTGACGTGCTCTCGGGACAGACGGTCGACCATTGGTCGGCGAAACTCGTGGAAGCCGACATCCTGCATGCGCCCGTTCGCAACTATTCCCAATGCATGGCGCATCCCCAGGCACGTCATCTCGGCACGTTCGAGAGTTTCCAGCAGCCGGGACTCGGAACGATCTCTCTGCCCGGCATTCCCGACCGAAAGCTTCGCCGCCGGCAGGAAGCCGCACCCTATCTAGGAGAGCACTCGGTGGCGATCCTCGAGGAGGCCGGATTCTCCAGGCAGCAGATCGACCAGTGGCTCCAGTCCGGTGCCGTGATCCAGCGCCCTGACGGCCCGGCCGCCAGCAGATCAAAGGTTTGAAGGAAGAGCATGTCGATTCCCAAGAAGGCGCTGGGCCACGTCCGTGTCCTGGACATGTCGCAATTCACCCCGGGGCCGCTTTGCGCCCAGATCCTCGGTGACCTTGGCGCGGAGGTCATCAAGATCGAACGACCGAACGGCAATGACGACCGGCGCGCAACGCCGCTGGTACGTGGCTTCGGCGTGTACTACGCGCTGAACAACCGCGGCAAGAAGACGGTGACGCTGAACCTCAAGGAGGCGCGGGGCGCTGATCTCCTTCGGCAACTGGTTGGCAGAGCCGATATCCTGATCGAGAACTATCGCCCCGGATTCCTGGCCCAGCAGGGCCTTGGTTACGACGACCTGCGCAAGGTAAATCCCAGACTGATCATGATCTCGGTGACGGGATTCGGTCAGACGGGCCCCTACAAGGATCGCGGCGGCTTCGACATGATCGCGCAGGCGGTCGGCGGACTGATGAGCCTGAATGGCGATGCCGACGACCCGCCGCTCAAGGCGGGAACGTCGACCGCCGCCATGGTGACAGGACTGAATGCCGCCATTGGTGCACTCGCGGCCCTTCAACACCGCGATCGCACCGGTGAAGGACAATGGATCGACGTCTCCCTGCTCGACAGCGCGGTGTCGCAGATCGAAGCGGACCTGCCGTATTTTGGGCTGACCGGCGAGGTGCTGCCGCGCGTGGGCAACCGGCGCCTCTACAGTGCGCCGGCAAACGTCTTCAAGGCGACCGACGGCTTCGTCTACATCGCGCCCGGCGTCGATGCGATCTGGAAGCGGCTGTGCCGTGTCATCGGGCGGGCGAACCTGGCCGATCATCCCGACTACCTGACGAATGAAGCGAGGATCCGACGCGTCGAGGATGTCGAGCGTGTCGTGCAGGACTGGGTCAGCCCACGGAAGAAAGATGAAGTCGTCGCCCTATTGGTGGAAGCGGAAGTGCCGTGCGGCGTCGTCAACGACGTTCGCGAGGTGCTGGACGATCCGCAGGTCGGCGCCCGGCAGATGGTGATCACGGCGACCCATCCGACGATGGGCGACATGCCCGTGCCGGGGCAGCCCCTCAAGATGAGTGGGACGCCGCTGGAGCCGGGTCGAATGGTCTTCGATCCGGGCCAGCACAATGCCGAAATCTATGGGCAGTTGCTGAACCTCACGCCGGACGAGCTCCAATCGCTGCAGCAGGCCGGAGTCATCTGAAGCATGAAAGACTGGGCTCCGGCAGATCTGCCGTTCTTCGAACCACGCCACCATGCCGTGGCCGCAATGGCAAAGGCCTGGAGTGGTCCCGCTCACGGGGCGAAGCCCGGCCACCTCCTCGAGGAAGCACGGCAGATCGTCCGGTCGTTTGCCGGTACGGGCCTCCTTGACATCGTCGTGCCGCATGCGGAGCGCGGCAAGGCCGTATTCGACGTCCGTGCTATCTGCATCGCCCGCGAGGCGCTTGCCTACCGGAACGTCCTGGCCGACGCGATGTTCACCATGCAGGGGCTGGGGACCGCGCTGATCGGCCTGCATGGAACGCCCGCACAGAAGAGCCGCTATCTGCCGCCCGCCCGTGCCGGAGAAAGCATCGCCGCGCTGGCCATCTCTGAACCCGACGCCGGCTCGGACGTGGCGGCCATCGCGACAACTGCCCGGACGGACGGCGATGGGTTCGTCCTGGACGGGCACAAGACCTGGATCTCCAATGCGGGAATCGCCGACCACTACATCGTGCTGGCGCGCACGGAAGAAGCGCCCGGCGCGCGCGGCCTTTCGGCTTTCATCGTGGACGCGGGTGCTCCCGGCCTCTCGACGACGCCGATCGATCTCATCGTGCCGCACCCGCTCGGCTCGCTGACCTTCGATGCTTGCCGCCTACCGAAGTCGGCGTTGCTGGGAGCGCGCGGGGAGGGCTTCAAGCTCGCGATGGCGACTTTCGACTATTTCCGGCCGTCGGTCGGGGCGGCCGCTGTCGGGGCAGCGAAGCGTGCGCTGGATGAAAGCCTTCACCGGGTGCGCGAGCGTCGCATGTTCGGGCGCAGCATGTCGCAGCTCGAGGGCGTGCAGGCGAAGCTCGCCGACATGACTGTCGACGTCGAAACGGCCGCGCTCTCGGTCTATCGCGCGGCCTGGCAAAAGGACACGCGAGGCTCCCGCAGCACTCTCGAAGCGTCGATCGCCAAGCTCGTGGCGACCGAAGCGGCTCAGCGTGTCGTGGATTCCGCGGTCCAGCTCTTCGGCGGCATGGGCGTCGTCGAAGGCGGAATCATCGGGCAGCTCTATCGGGAAGTGCGGCCCATGCGCATCTACGAAGGCGCCTCGGAAGTCCAGAAGCTCGTCATCGCCCGCAACGTACTGGGGGCGACAGAGGTTCAGCCCGCGTTGGCGGACAGGGCGTCTGCGTCCCAAACGACCGACAAAACTGTGCTGTCTAGCCACGCCGCCCCTGAAGGACGACCGCCTGGCCTTCTTCCTTGAGCCGGACCGTATCGGCTGCGAGCTGTGTCCATCCACGTCGCGCGCAATCCTTCGCGATAGCCTCCACTTCGAAGAAGCCGAGACGCATGCGCGACGCGACGGTATCGAGCATCCGCCAGGAGCCGGCCGACATGCCGGACGTTTCGTCCGCTAGGGCTGCGCAAAAGGCGCGCGCACGGTTGTCCGGAACTGACTGCGTAGACATGGGTGACTCCTAGGCGTCTCGCGACTGCTGCGAATTTTCAGCGCCCGAAATATTCGGCTTCGTGTGGCGCTGCTTCATCCTATGTCAGATCGGCGAGACTACCGTCGACACTCTTCGTCGCGATATCCACATCACTTGTCGCCGGCGATGTCGCGGCCCGCCTGCTGGAGCCGGACAGAATGAATGCTGTGCTCAGCCCAACCACGTTTGGCGCAATCTACAGTCAGCGTTCGGCCTCATCGAGTCGATACTTATCCGCCTTGCGACCGTATCAACCATCCGCCATGTCCCAAGCGGCATACCTGCAGTCTCATCGACGAGAGCACGGCGGAAATCGCTGGTGTTGGCATCCTTGGAACGCGCAGCGGACCCTACTTCCTAAAGGCATTGTTTAATCCCGCTGTAGCCGTTGGCTGGTCTATGCTCCGAGCTCTTCGGGAGGAAAAACATGAAAATCGCCAGAATCGAGGATCTCCACTGCGACGCCGGATGGCGCGACTTCTCGTTTCTCAAGATCACGACCGATGACGGGCTGGTCGGCTGGTCCGAATACAACGAAGGCTATGGCAGTGCCGGCCTCACCGCCGTCATCCGGCGCATGGCGCAGGGCCTGATCGGCCAGGACCCGCGCCCGATCGAGCGCATCATGTCGACGATCTATGCCATCACCCGCCAGGCGCCGGGCGGCATGAACCAGCAGGCGATGGCCGCGATCGAGAACGCGCTGATCGACGTCAAGGCCAAGGCGCTCGGCATCCCGGTCTGCGAGATGTTCGGCGGGCCGGTACGCGATCGGCTGCCGCTCTACTGGTCGCACTGCGGCAGCTACCGGTTCCGCAATGCCGAGGTGATGGGCGTGGAACCCGTGCGCTCGCTCGATGATCTGGTGAAGCTCGGCAGGCATGTGAAGGAGCGCGGCTTCAAGGCGCTGAAGACCAATATCTTCCGCTTCGATCTCGATCCGCCGAACATGTACCAGCCGGGCTTTGGCCGCAGCCCCGGCGGGCCGGAGCTGAATGCCGACGGCGCCGTGCTGGGCGCGATCTCCGACGGGCTCGCGGCCTTCCGGCAGGGCGCCGGCCATGACATGGGCATCCTTCTCGATACCAATTTCAACTTCAAGACCGAGGGATACATCAAGGTCGCGCGGGCCTGCGAGCCCTACAATCTCTTCTGGATGGAGGTCGATTCCTACGATCCCGAGGGCTTGCGCCTGATTCGCGACCGCGCCTCGATGCCCATCGCCTCCTGCGAATCTCTGTTCGGTCGGCGCCAGTTCCGGCCCTTCTTCGAGAACCGTTCGATCGACGTGTCGATCATCGATGTCCCGTGGAACGGGCTCGCGGAGTCGCTGAAGATCGCGTCGATGGCCGAGGCCTACGAGATCAACTGCGCGCCGCACAATTTCTACGGCCACATGTCGACCCTGATGAGCGCGCACCTGTGCGCCGCCATGCCGAACTTCCGCATCATGGAAATCGATATCGACGACGTGCCGTGGAAGGACGATCTGGTGACTCATCCGCCGGTGATCCAGAATGGCGAACTGATCGTGCCCACCCGGCCCGGCTGGGGTGCCGACATCAACGAGGAGGCGGTCAAGGCGCATCCGCCGAAGAATCCGCATCCCTGAGAGGAAGAGACAATCCCATGGTCTACGAGTTTCGCACCTACACGCTGGCGCCCGGCAAAATGCCGGAATATCTCAAGGCTGCCGAGACGATCGGCCGCCCGGCGCGCGGCAACAATTACGGCGTCAACCACGGCTACTGGACGTCGGAGTTCGGCGCCCTGAACCAGATCTGGCACCTGTGGAAGTACGACAGCTACGAGGAGCGCACGCGCCTGCGCAACGAACTGCAGAAGAACAAGGACTGGACCGAGAAGTACATCCCGATCGTGCGGACCTGCGTGGTCCGCCAGGACCTGCGCCTGATGAACGCCGTGGTCGACATCAAGCCGGACGACGGCACGACCGGCAACGTCTACGAGCTGCGCATCTATCGCTGCGGCCTGGGCGGCGCGGTCCAGTACGGCAAGGACTTCAAGGAAGTCCAGGCGGCGCGTGAGAAGTACTCGCCGATCTGGGGCGCCTGGACCGGCGAATTCCCGCAGCCCAACGAGTGGATCCATCTCTGGCGCTACAAGAACCTGCAGGAACGCTTCGAGGCGCGCGCCGCGGCGATGAAGGATCCGGCGTGGCAGGCCTATCTCGCCAAGGGCCCGGCCAAGCTGCAGGAGATGCACTCGACCCTGCTGCTGCCGACGAACTATTCGCCGCTGAAGTAGAATAATCGAAACAAACGAAACGACCGCAGCCCGGGGAGCGATCCCCGGGCTGCGGTGGCTTGGAAATTGCGAGGATCGGCGCATGGACACGTTCGACGACAGTCTTGCCTTCGTGAAGTTCGGCGTCGGCCAGCCGGTGACGCGCAAGGAGGATCCGACCCTCCTGCGCGGTGAGGGCCGCTACACCGACGACATCAATCTTCCGGGCCAGGCCCATGCGGTGATGGTGCGCAGCCGCAACGCGCATGGTTGGCTGAAGGGAATCGACACGTCCGAGGCCCGGGACATGCCGGGCGTCCTGACGATCCTGACGGCGGCCGATCTCGACGAGGCGGGGTTCGGCCCACTGATGTGCCCACTCAACATCCCGCAGCGGGACGGCACGCCGATGAAGACGCCGCCGCGCTGGTCGCTGGCCAAGGACAAGGTGCGCTTCGTGGGTGAGGTGGTCGCGGTCGTGGTGGCGGAAACGGCGGTCCAGGCGAAGGATGCGGCGGAAGCCGTAATGCTCGACATCGAGGAACTGCCGGCCGTGACCAGCCCCGAAGCGGCGCTGGCCGAAGGCGCGCCGCAGATTCACGAAAGTGCGCCCGGCAACCTCGTGCTCGATTTCCACTTCGGCAATGCCGAGGCCGTCGCCAAGGCCTTCGCCGAAGCCGCGCATGTCACCCGGCTCGAGATCGATTCCCAGCGGATCGTGGTCAACGCGATGGAGCCGCGCTCGGCCATCGGCTCCTACGACACGGCGAACGAGCGCTGGGTGCTGAACGTCGGCTGCCAGGGCGTTTTCGGCCTGCGCGGCGGCCTCGCCAAGGACGTGCTCAAGGTCACGCCGGACAGGCTGCATGTGCTGACCGGCAATGTCGGCGGCTCGTTCGGCATGAAAGCGCCGCCCTATCCGGAATATGCGCCGTTGCTTCTGGCGGCGAAGAAGCTCGGCCGTCCGGTGAAATGGACCGACGAGCGTTCCGAGAGCTTCCTGTCGGATCATCACGGACGCGATCACGAGCGCGTCGCCGAGCTGGCGCTCGACAAGGACGGAAAATTCCTCGCGGTGCGGCTGACCGGCTACGGCAATGCCGGCGCCTACATCTATCCGCCGATGCCGGCCACGACGAACGCGGTGAAGAACCTGATCGACGTCTACCGGACGCCGGCCATGGAGGTGAACTCGAAGATCGTCTTCACCAACTGCACGCCGATCGCCGCCTATCGCGGCGCGGGTCGCCCCGAGGGCAACTATTTCATGGAGCGCCTGATCGACACGGCCGCCCGCGAGATGGGCATCGACGGCATCGAGCTGCGCCGGCGCAATCACATCGCGCCGGAGCAGATGCCGTACAAGTCGCCGGCCAACAATCTCTACGATTCGGGTGAGTTCCGCGCCATCCTCGACGAGACGCTGGACATCTCGGACTGGGACGGCTTCGCGGCCCGCAAGGAAGAGAGCGCGAAGCGCGGCAGGCTGCGCGGTCGCGGCGTCGGCAGCTATCTCGAAGTGACGGCGCCCGCCGGCAAGGAACATGGCGGCATCCGCTTCGAGCCCGCCGGCACCGTCACCATGCTGAGCGGCACGCTCGACTACGGCCAGGGCCATGCCTCGGCCTTCGCGCAGGTCCTGACCGGCCTGCTGGGCATTCCCTTCGAGCGCTTCAAGCTGCTGCAGGGCGACAGCGACCAGCTCAAGGCCGGCGGCGGCACCGGCGGTTCCCGCTCGGCGCTGGTGGGTGCCGAGGCGTTCCTCGAAGCCAGCCGCAAGGTGATCGACCAGGGCAAGCAGATCGCCGCGCACGTGCTCGAAGCCTCGGTCGCCGACATGGAATTCGACAAGGGGCGCTTCAGGATCGCCGGCACCGACCGCAGCATCGGCATCCTCGAATTGGCGCAGAAGCTGCGCGACGGTCTCGCCTTGCCGGACGACGCGCCTCAGACGCTCGATGTCGCGCATGTCTCGGACACGCCGCCTTCGTCGTTCCCCAACGGCTGTCATGTCTGCGAGGTCGAGATCGATCCCGAGACCGGCACGATCGAGCTGGTGCGCTACTTCATGGTCAACGACTTCGGCACGGTCATCAATCCGCTGCTGGTCGAGGGCCAGGCCCATGGCGGCGTGGTGCAGGGGCTGGGCCAGGCGATCATGGAGCGCACCGTCTATGACGAGCAGGGCCAGCTGCTCACCGGTTCGTTCACCGACTACGCCCTGCCGCGGGCCGAGGACGCGCCGAGCTTCACGATCCAGAGCCATCCCGTGCCGGCCAAGACCAACACGCTCGGCGTGAAGGGCTGCGGCGAAGCGGGTTGCGCGGGCGCGCTGCCGTCGATCATGAACGCCATCGTCGATGCGCTGGGCGGCAAGCACATCGACATGCCGGCCACGCCGGAGAAGGTCTGGCGGGCGATCAACGCGAGTTAGAGACGAAGCCGTTCAGCGGAGCGCGCCACTCCAGTGGCGCTCAAGCTTCGTCGATAGCAAGGATGGGCGCCGCTGGAGTGGCGCGCTCCAATGAGGCGTTTAGGCCTTCTCGATCTCGATCGTCTTCTTGACGGCGGGGCGCTCCAGCATGCGGGCGTGGTGGGCCTCCAGCGCGGGGAACTCGCCCGGCTGGCGTTCGAGCTGGTCGCGGAAGCGCCAGTAGACGCGGAACAGATGGATGTCGGCGATCGAGTAACGGTCGCCCAGGATCCACTTGCGGTTGCCCAGGCGCCTGTCGGCCACCGCGTAGAGCTCGCGCGCCTCGGCGACGCCCTGCCGGATCGCCGGATGGATCGTCGAGGCGACGTAGGACATCCAGGAAATGACTTGGGCTTCGGCCTCGATGTCTCCCGCCGGCAGGAGGTTGGCGGCGGGATAGGTGCGGGCGAGGTAGTAGAGGATGCCCGCCACCTCGGTGAGCGGACGGCCATCGATCATCAGCACCGGAACCTTGCCCGCGGGATTCACGGCGAGGAATTCGGGGGTGCGGGTTTCCTTGCGCGGGACGGAAACCGCATGTTTCTCGAACGGGGCGCCGACTTCGTGGAGGGCGATGTGGGCTGCCATCGAGCTGGAGCCGGGCGAGTAATAAAGCTTGAGCATGCCGAACCGTAGCATGTCTGTCGTCGCGGTCGAGGGTCGGTTATCCTGCCGTCATGATTACTCTCCTGCTGTCGTCCCACGCGCAGCGTATCTGGGGCGAGCGCATCGCGGCCGCCGTGCCGCCGGGCACGCTGTCCTTCCTGACCGCAGAGGAGGCGCTGGCGGCCGAGGGTCCCAGCGCCGCCGACATCGCCTTCATGACCCGCGAGGTGACGGGCAAATCCAGCCCGAGCAACCCGACGCCCGAGCTGCAGGGCTTCGACGCGGTGGTGCGAAAGTCGCCGAACCTGAAATGGCTGCAGATCCATCCGGCCGGCGCCGAGCGGCCGATCTATCGCGAACTGCGGGCGCGCGGCGTCAAGGTGACGACGGCCTCGGGCGCCACGGCGGTTACCGTGGCGCACAGCACGCTCGGCGCCGTGATCGCGATCAACCGCCGCTTCCTGCTGCTCGCGGACGCCCAGCGCCGCCACGCCTGGGAGCCGCGCCTCGGCGAACGCTCGCCACGCGATCTCGCCGGCCAGTGTGCGGTGATCGTCGGCATGGGGCCGATCGGTCGCAACATTGCCTCGCTCCTCGCGATGCTGGGCATGCGCACGATCGGGGTGCGCCGGACCGCCGAGCCCGTGGAGCCCTGCGAGAGGGTCGTCGCCTACGAACAGCTGCACGAAGTGCTGCCGCAGGCCGACTGGCTGATCCTCTGCTGTCCGGCCTCGCCGCTGACGCGCGGCATCGCCAACGCGGCGGCCTTCGCTGCGATGCCCGAAGGGGCGCACTTCATCAACGTGGCGCGCGGTGAGGTCGCGGTGGAAGCGGACGTCATCGCGGCGCTGCAGGGCGGCAGGCTGGTGGGCGCCTATCTCGACGTGTTCGAGCGCGAGCCGCTCGATGCGTCCTCTCCGCTTTGGGACCTTCCCAACGTCATCGTGTCGCCGCACACGGCCAGCCATTCGCTGGGCCAGAACGAGGCGATCTTCGGCATCTTTCTCGACAATCTCGCGCGCTTCGGGGCCGGTCAGCCGCTGCGCAACGACGTCGACAATCTCGGCTGAAGCGCCTCCGTCACGGTGCCCCGGTCGAGGTCGCGACGCAGGCCGATCACGACCAGCTTGCCGGGCTTCGCGCCGGCAGGGGCCGCGTCGATCTCGAAGCGCCTTCCGACGACATGCAGCGCTACACCGTTCAGGATGCCCTTTGCGCGCAGAATGCCCGTGCCCGGTCCGCTGAGACGCCGGCCGAGCTCGGCGACGTCTACGTCTTCCGGCACGTCGAGCTCGAGCGAGTCATAGAGCGATGCCGCGTCCGGTGCGCCGGGCGTCGTGAGCTTTGCTGACAACCGGGCCGGTGCGCCGTCGCGCAATCCCAGCAGCAGATCGGGCGCGATCTCGGCGCGTGTCGCGGGGAGAATCCGCGCCGCCGGACTTTGCGTGGCGAGCCAGTCGAGCGTCTGCTGAAGCGAGGCGTCATCCACGAGATCGCAGCGATTGGCGACGACGAGGTCGGCGGCGCCGAGCTGGCGTGTGATCGTGTCGCCGAGATAGGCGTCTTCGGCCATCGTCCGGACCGTCTCGACATCGACCATCACGACGATGCCGTCGATGCGGTAGGCCGGCAACAGGGTGACTGCGCTGGCCACCATGCCGGGCAAGGCGACGCCGCTGGTCTCCAGCACCACGCGCTCGATGTCCGGCCGCTGCTCGGGCAGCGCCATCAGCGTGTCCATCAGGTCCGAGCCATAACTGCAGCAGACGCAACCGCCGGAGATTTCCAGCGTGTCGCCGTCCGCCGACACGATCAGGTCGCGGTCGATCGGCGTCGCGCCGAAATCGTTGACCAGGACCGCGAGCTTCAGGCCGTCGGCGGCCCGTAGCAGCCGGTTGACCAGGGTCGTCTTGCCCGCGCCGAGATAGCCGCCGATCACCGTGACCGGCAGCCGCGCCGCACTCACGGCCGTTTCCTCAAGTTCCGCCCCTCACACCCCATTTGCGGGGAAGGGGCGACCGCCCTGGACCGTGCCCCAGATGCGCACGTCCTTCAGCTTCTCCGGTGCGATCTCCAGCGGATCGTCCTCCAGCACTGCGAAGTCGGCGCGCTTGCCGCACTCGATCGAGCCGACCTCGCCATCGAGCTTCAGTGTCCAGGCGGCGCCCAGCGTGATCGTGCGCAGCGCGTCGGCCACCGAGATGCACTCCGTGGTGCCCAGCACGCGGCCGCTGGCGGTGCGGCGGTTGACGGCACCCCAGGCGGTGAAGAGCGGGCCGAGCGGCGTCACCGGCGCGTCGGAATGGATGGCGAGCGGCACGCCGCTGGCCAGCGCCGTGGCGCAGGCGTTCATGCGCATCGCCCGCTCCGGTCCCACCGTCGTTTCGTAATGCTGGTCGCCCCAGTAGAAGTGATGGTTGGGGAACAGGTTGGCGCACATGCCGAGCCGCGCCATGCGCCGGAACTGGGCTGCATCGGCCAGCTGGCAGTGCTGCAGGGTGAAGCGGTGGTCGCGCGCCGGCTGGTCGAGCAGGGCGCCTTCGAGACAGTCGAGCGCCATCTCGGTCGCCTGGTCGCCGTTGGTGTGGCTGTGCACGAGCACGCCCTTCTCGAGGGCCAGCTTGTAGAGACCGCTGATCGCCTCGGGCGGCGTGTACCACAGGCCGTTGGGCGCACCGTTGTAGCAGCCGGGCCAGCGCAGCCGTGCCGAGAAGCCCTGGATCGAGCCGTCGACGAAAAGCTTGATGGCGCCGAGGCGCAGTCGGTCGGTCGACCTGGCCTTGAGCTTCACGGCGATGTCGACCACCTGCTCGGGCGTCAGTGCCTGGAAGCGGCGGAACGAGACGATGCGCACCGGGAAGCCGGCTTCGCCGGTGACGCGGGCCATCATCGAGACGGCGTCGTCCGGCAGCAGGTTCGCGAGATCGGTGGCGGTGGTGACGCCCTGACGAACGCAGAGCCTGGCGAAGCGCCGCAGGCCGGCCTCATCGTTGGCCAGCGCTTCGCGATCGAAGCCGATATGGGCGCCGACGATCGTCATCGCCTCGGGGCCCTTCAGCTCGCCGGTCGGCAGCCCGTCGGGCCCAAGCGGGATGCCGGGATGATTGACGCCGGGCCGCAGCAGGCCGGCCATCTCCAGGGCGCGGGTGTTCACGTTGAAGATGTGGCCGCTTGCATGCATCACGCCCACGGCGCGCGTCGTCGACACGCGGTCGAAGTCGGCGCGCACCACGCGGCGGTCGCCGTAATAGATCGGGTCGAGGCCCCAGCCGGCCAGCGATTCCGTGGGCGAGGCGAGCTGGCGCTCGGCCTCCCGCAGGCGCGTCACCACGTCCTCGATGGATTCGGCGCCGGGCGAGACCTTGCCCTCTGGATCCATGCGGTCGAAACGACCGAGATAGGTGTAGCGCCAGAAGGTGCCTTCGGCGGCGTGGCTGTGACCCTCGACGAAACCCGGCATCAGCACCTTGTCGGCGAACGTGTCGTCGAGTGCGTAGGCGCCCCAGCCGGCCAGCTCCTCCAGCGGGCCGGCGCCCAAGATGCGTCCGTCGCGGACCGCCACATGTGTGGCCTCCGGACGGGCGGGGTTCATGGTGAGGATGCGGCGGGCGCGGAAGATCGTGATCGGGCTCGGTGTCATGCGCCGGACAGTAGCGGCCGGCAGCACGGGACGCCAAGAACTTCAGGACAGGTTCGTGATCCCGCTTCAGCGTCCGAACAGGACCGGCTTCACCCGCCGAAAGGCGTCACGTGCCGACAGGGCTGTACTGTAGAGCACGCTCTGCCACCAGCTGCGGGGCTTGGTCTGCTTCACGAAGTAGAACTTGCCGTCGCCCGCCTTCAGCTCGAGATTCTTCTCCGCGCAGAACCGGTTGACCGCCCGTATGACGACCGGCCAGTTCTCATGGTAGTCGTCGCCGAAGATCGCGCCGCCCTCGACCACCGAGCCATAGAACAGCTTGAGGTCGAAATAGACCTCTTCCTCTTCGTGTCCGGCATCGACATAGAGGGCGTCGAACTTGATGCCGAGCTTGGGAAAGGCGTGTGCCGCGGCCGTCGACGTGATGGGAAACGGCGAAATGCAGTCCTGGGCCCCGGCGGCCTTCACGTTGTGGACGAACTGCCTGAACATGCTCGGGTAGCCGTGGACGAGCTGCAGGTGCGTTCGCAGGTCATCCTCCAGCCAAAGCGTGGCGTTCGAGCCCAGCCAGGTATCGATGCAGATGAAATGGGTCTCGAGGCCGAGCGACTTGGCCAGCTTGTGCATGCGAAGGACCGAGGCGCCCTTCCAGGTGCCGATCTCACAGACGAGCTTCGGCCGATGCTTCTGGAACACCTCCGCGAAGATCGGATGGTCCGATTGCCAGCCGTGCATGTCGACGGCGAGGCCGGTATCGTCCGCCGTGTAGCAGCTTCCATCGATCCCGATGCGCGCAAGCGGCCACTTGGCTCCAGTCGCTTGCGTATCGGTCATCGCATCCTTCTGCGGGCATGAACGGCGCTCACTCTACCGCCCCGTTTCGCCGCAGGCCAACAGGCGGCCGTCCCGTCTTAGGACACCGTGTTCCGCGGCACGTCGCGGAACGGCTTGGTGGTGTCGATGCTGGGCTCCTTGGGCATCTTGAGGACGCGCTCGGCGATGATGTTGCGCTGGATCTCGTCGGTGCCGCCGGCAATCGACGTCGCCGGCACCGATACCAGGATTTCCGCGATCACGCCGTTCATCGGACTGTCGGAACCGGAGAGCAGCGCATCGGCGCCGGAGAGCTGGGTGTGCACGCGCGCGGCGGCGCGGGCGACATGGCTCGCCGCCAGCTTGCCGAGCGAGCCTTCCGGACCCTGCGGCTTGCCCTGCTGGGCGGCGGCTCGGGCGCGGCGCGCCGTCCATTCCGCCGCCTTGGACATGATCATCAGCTTCGCGATTTCCTGCCGCACCACCGGGTCGCCGAGATGGCCGGTCTCCTTGGCCCGCTGCAGGATCAGATCGACCCGGCCCGCGCGCTGGGGATACCACTTGTAGGGCTCCATCGTGGTCGCGATCTCGGCACGCTCCTCGTCGTAGATGCGGCCCTTGCGGTCCGAACCCATCGCCCAGGTGCGCAGGCCGTCGGCGCCGCGCCGCTCGTGCATCAGGGTCGTGGTGGTCACGGCCCAGCCATCGCCCACGTTGGCGACCAGGAATTCCGGCTCGACCACGGCGTCGGTCAGGAACACCTGGTTGAACGAGGCATGGCCGTTCATCTGCTTCAGCGGCTGCACGTTCACGCCGGGCTGATGCATGTCGATGATGAAATACGAGAGGCCCTTGTGCTTGGTCTGGTCCCAGTCGGTGCGGGCCAGCAGCAGGCCCCAGTGCGCGTGATGGGCCGAGGTCGTCCAGACCTTCTGGCCGTTCACGATCCACTTGTTGCCCTTCATCTCGGCGCGCGTGACGGCGCCGGCGACGTCGGAGCCGGAGCCAGGCTCGCTGAACAGCTGGCACCACGTATCCTCGCCGGTGAGGATGCGGCGCAGGTACTTCTCCTTATGCAGGTTGGTGCCGTGCGCCAGGATGGTCGCAGCGGCAAGAGTGCGGATGCCGGCCTTGGCGACGCCGATCGCGCCGATCTTCTGAAATTCCTCGTCCACCACGGCCTGGAAGGCCTGGGGCAGGTCGCGGCCGTACCATTGCTTCGGCCATGTCGGGACGCCCCAGCCGGAATCGGCCAGCTTGTTGCGCCATTCGACGAGGCCCAGTTCGGGGTTCCAGTTGGCTTCCAGCCAGGCGCGGACGTCGGCGCGGACGGAGTCTTCGGTGAGTTCGCTCATCTTCCTGCTCCTCAGGCGGCCCAGTTCTGCATCATCTTCTCGCGGTGATGATGGGCATCGCCCAGCATCACCTCCGAGCTCTTGGCGCGCTTGAACCAGAGATGGGTGTCGTTGTCCCAGGTGAAGCCGATACCGCCATGGATCTGGACGGCATGGATGGCGGTCTGCAGGGCGGCCTCGCTGGCGGCCGCCTTGGCAAGCGACGCGACCGCGACGATGTCCTCGTCGCCCTCGTCGAGGGCGGCGGCGGCATAGTAGGCGGCGGATTTCGCCAGTTCGACGTCGACCAGCATGTCCGCCTGCTTGTGCTTCATCGACTGGAAAGAGGCGATGGGCCGGCCGAACTGCATGCGCATCTGGGCATAGGCCAGCGCATCCTCGCGCAGCCGCTCGGAAACGCCCGCCATCTCGTTCGAGAGGCAGACCGCCGCCTCGACCATGGTGCGGGCAAAGGGCGCCGCCGCGCCGCCTTCCTTGCCGAGGAGCGTCGCCTCGACGCCCTTGAAATCCAGACGGGCCAGCTTGCGTGTCGGATCCATCACCTTGAGGTTCCGCCGCTGCAGCCCGGCGGCGTCACCCTTGACGGTGAACAGCGAAAGGCCCGCGTCGTCCGAGCTGCCGGGCGCGCGCGCCAGCACGACGATGAGATCGGCCGTGTGGCCGTCCAGCACGTAGCTCTTGTGGCCGTCGAGCTTCCAGACGCCGCCTGACTGCGTCGCCGTCATCCTGGTGGCAGCCGCATCCCAACGGGCGGGGTCCTCGACCCAGGCCAGCGTCGCGATCGTGTCGCCCGCAGCGATACCGGGCAGTAGCGCCTGCTTCTCCGCTTCCGTGCCGGCATTCAGGATGGCGCCGCTCGCCAGAACGGCGGTGGAGAAGAAGGGCGCGCAGAGCAGCGCCCGGCCCATTTCCTCCAGCACGATACCCAGTTCGCCGAAGCCGAAGCCCTGTCCGCCATAGGACTCGGGGATGCGCACCGCTGTCAGGCCGAGCTCGCCGTTGAGCTTCCGCCAGGCGGCGAGCTCGAAGCCGGCATCGGTTTCCATCAGGCGCCGCACTTCCTTGGTGGGCGATCGTTCGGCCAGGAAGCGACGCAGGCTGGTCCTGAACTCTTCCTGCTCGCCGGAGAAACTGAACTTCATACAAAATCCTCCCGGTGCCGATTTTAGGCACAGGGAGGGGTGACCGGAAGCATCCGTCGAGCGTCGTGAATTGCAGGGCGAGACGCGCCCTCAGACGTTCAGCAGATCGATAAGCACGGTGGACGGATCCTGTCCGCCGGTGGCCACGAAGCCGAAGTTGGTTTCGCCATCATGGGCGATCGTGCCGTTGTAGGAGGCGTTGCCGACGACGTAACCGCTCGCATCGTGCGACACGATGACGGCGTTCCAGATGTCGGCAATCTGGTTGGTCGTCTCGATCCTGACCTGCCAGCCCGTGGTCGCACTTGCGCCGTCATTCTCGAGTGTGACGCTGCCGTTGAAGCCGCCCGACCAGGAATTGACGATCGCCAACATGGCGTCGAGATCGCCCGAGTCCCCTGACCCCGGTGTTGGCGTCGGATCGGTGGGAGGTGCCGGCGGGGTCGCCGCCGTATCGTCGTCGACGATGGTGCCGGTACCGGTGGCGCGCGTGATCGTGGCGCCCACGGCATTGCTCAGCACGACGCCGAAATGCTCGTTGCCCTCGGCAAGCCTGTCCGGCGAGATCTCGATCGTGATCGTCTTGCTCTGCTCGCCGGCCGCGAAGGTGACGTGTCCGTTGCTGGCGATGAAGTCCGCTGCACCCGCCTCGCCGTAGACGGTCTGGTAGTCGACCGTCACTTCGTGGGTCGCCGCCTCCGAAAGCGTGAGCACGAAGCTGGCCGTCGGACCGCCCGACGCGCCGCCGTCGCCTGGCGCATCTTCGTGGAACTGGTACTCGATGGATGTCAGGTAGCCCATCTTGGTCTGGTTAACGGTGGTCCAGTTGTCGTTCAGGATGCCGCCGGTGTCGCCCGAGTTGGGGTTCCATGACCAGAAGGTCCAGCTCGGTCCCTTCTGTCCCGGCGCGAGGTCGGATGTGCCGTCATTGTTGAAGTCGCCGCCGAGATAGGAGGTGATGGCCTCCAGCCATGGCGCGTCCTTCGGGTCGACCAGCTTTGTGCCGAACTCGCCGATCCACACCGGGGCGATGCCCTCCTTGTAGATATAGCCCCACATCTGGTCGAACTTGGCGGGCAGGTTTGCAGGGAAGTCGGCGCCCTGGAACCAGGGCTGCTCGTAGACCGAGTTTGGATAGTCGTGCGCCGAGTAGACCAGCTTGTTGTCGAGGGCGAGGTCGATCGGCCGGTCGCGCACACCCATCAGGTTGCCGCCCCACCAGTAGCTAGCCCCCTTGTAGGTGCCGATGCCCTCGACGAAGATCAGCCAGTTGGCGTTGGCGGTGCCGATGGCATTGCCGGCCGTTTCGGCCGCCAGCGCCCAGTCGTTGGCGCCGCCGCCGCCCCAGGTGCCGTTGTAGGGTTCGTTGTGCAGGTCCGCGCCGATGACCGCCGGATCGTCGGCATAGCGCGCCGCCAGCATCTTCCAGTCATTGATCCAGGCCGCCTGCGTGTACTGGCTGTTGTACCAGAGGCCGTTTTCCGACGTGCCGGCACCGGCATTGCTGCGATGATGGTCGAGGATGATCCTGAGGCCGATCTCGCCGGCATAGTCGACGATCTTGTCCATGATCTGCAGCGCCGACAGGCCCTGGAGGTCGGGGTTCTTGCTGAAGTCGATGCCGTTCGGCGCCGCGGTCGTGTGCAGCATCTCGCTGGCGAACGGCAGGCGGATCGTGTTGAAGCCCAGGTCAACCATCTGGTCCATCATGTCCTTGTAGCCGCGCGTCCACAGGCCGTGCGGCGCGAACGTCGAGGACTCGAAGCCGAACCAGTTGACGCCGGCGATCTGCACCGAATGTCCGGCCGAGTCGACGATCTGGTTGCCCGAGGTGCTGAGCCAGCCCGGCGCCGCGCCGCCGCCGGGATTGCCTTCGATCACCGAGGCGTCGGAGATGGCGAGCGACGGCAGGGCCGGCGCCCCGTCATCGTTGACGATCGTGCCGATGCCCGTCGCGTCGGCGAGGGTGGCGCCGCTGGCAGCCGAAAGCACGAGGCTGAAGTTTTCGTTCGTCTCCGAGACCGCGTCGCCGATGGTGGCAACCTGGATCGTCTTCTGCGTCTCGCCAGCGGCAAAGGTGAGGGTGCCGGACTTGGCGACATAGTCGCTGCCGGCCACGGCGCTGCCGTCGGCCGTCGCGAAATTCACGGTCACGGGGCCGACGGCTGCGGATGACAGGCTCACGGTGAACGTGGTGTAGCCGGGCACCGTCGCACTGCCCTCGGCGGACGAGGCGTCGCTGATCGACAGCGAGGGTAGCGCGGTGCTGTCGTCGTTGACGATCGTGCCAATGGCGAGGCCGTCCTTGATCGCGGCACCGACCGGCGACGACAAAGTGAGCCTCACCGTCTCGTTGCCCTCGATCGCCGTGTCTCCCGTCACCTGCACGTTCACGACCTTCGACGTTTCGCCGGCGGCGAAGGTCAATGTCCCGCTCTGGGCGACATAGTCCTGGCCGGCCCTGGCCGTGCCGTTGCTGGTGGCGTAGGCGACCGTGACCGGTCCGGATGCCGCCGCAGACAGCTTGACCGTGAACGCGAGACTGGCTGTGCCGTCGTTGCCTTCGATGATCGAGGTGTCGGCGACGGTGATCTGCGCATCGTCGTTCACGATCGTGCCGGTCGCGACCCCGTCGGCGATGCTGGCGCCGGTCGGCGAAGTGAGGTTGATCTTGACCGTTTCGTTGCCTTCGATTGCCGTGTCGCCGGTCACCTTGACGGTGATCACTTTGGTGATCTCGCCGGGCGCGAAGGTCAGCGTGCCGGTCTGTGCCACGTAATCCTGGCCTGCCTTGGCGGTGCCGTCCGCCGTGCCGTAGGCCACCGTGACGGTGTTGGTCGTGGCCTGCGAGAGCGTGGCGGTGAAGGAGAGATCGCGCGTCCCGCCGTCGCCTTCCTTCACCGTGGTGTCCGCGATGGCGATCCTGGGAACGATGGCCTCGTCGGTGACAATCGTGCCGACCGCCGCGCCGTCGGCGATCGTGGCGCCGGTCGGCGCCGACAGGTTCAGGGCCAGGGTCTCGTTGAGTTCGGCGACCTTGTCGCCGTTGACCGTGATGCTGATCGTCTTCTGCGTCTCGCCGGCCGCGAAGGTGATCGTGCCGGACTTCGCGACGTAATCCTGGCCAGCCGTCGCGGTGCCGTTGGCGGTCGCATAATTGACCGTCACCGGGCCGTTGGCGGCTTGCGAGAGGCTGACCGTGAAGACCATCTGCTTGGTGCCGCTGTTGCCCTCGACGACCGAGGCGTCGCCGACCGAGATCGTCGGCACGACTGGCGGCGGCTCCTCGCCGGCGCCGTTCAGCGACAGGCCTGTCGCCGTCGTGCCGCCCGTTGCGCCCGGGGTAGCCTGGAAGCCGAAGGTGACGCTCCCGCCCGACGGGACGTCCGCGTTGTAGGAGGCATTTCGCAGGACATAGTGAGTGCCGACACGGCTGACGATCTCGGCGCCCCAGATGTTGGTGATGGCGAAGCCGGCATCGAACTCGACGGTCCAGCCATGAATGCCGGACGAGCCTCCTTCGACGGTCATGTTGCCGATGAAGCCCGAACCCCAATTGTCTCTGACCGTGTATCGCACCGTCGCCATTGCTACCTCCACTCCGTTGCGTGCCAGCACAGATGCCATCGACTTTCGGGCGATAAATCGGCAACCCCGCCCCCAGTCGATGAATGCGGCAGGAAACTCGACGAACGGCGCCTGGGCGACGCTGCACAGCCGGCGCTTGCCTCGCTGCGCCAAATGCCCAATCTTCCGCCGGACTTCCGCGGCTTCCTCCGGAGTTCACGATCTTGCCCGCATTCCTGCTTGCCCGGTGGAACGGTCTGCCCCTGTTCTGGCGGGGGCAGGTGGCAGGATGGGGACTGTTCGCAATCGCCAATCTCATGGCGCAGCGCGTGGCGTTTCACAGTTACAGTGTCGCCTTCGCCCGTACGGCGCTCATTCTCCTGTGTCTGGTCGCGGTCTCGACGGCGATGCGCGCCGTGTACGCCTCGCGCCGCTTCGAAGCCCAGGTTTCCTTTCGAGGCCTCGTCCTGATCGCCGTGCTTTCGCTTCTCGGCGCCTTGGTGACCGCGACCATGATCGTCGTGGCTCATGAAATCCTTCCCTGGATCGTGACGCCGGACCACAGCGGGCGCGCGGAGTTCTTCATTCCGCTCGTGCACTATTTCTTCGTCCTGGCGGGATGGAGTCTCGCCTATTTCTGGTTGCGCGCCGAATTGGCGAAGCAGGCGGAGCATCGCAAGGCAATGCGCGCCCAGGCCGAAACCTTGCGCGCCGAACTCGAGCAGTTGCGGCTCCAGCTCGATCCCCACTTTCTCTTCAATGCCCTCAACGGCCTCGCCGAGGAGATCCCGGAGCATCCGGACGCGGCCCTGGAGATGTTGCGCCATCTCACCGCCTACCTCCGGCACTCGCTCGATGGCATCGATCATACGGTAGTGACGGTTTCGAACGAGGTTGCCGGCCTGGCCGCCTACCTCGGCGTCCAGAGGACGCGTTTCGGCAATCGTCTGCGTACCCGTCTCGACGTAATGCCCGACGCCGCGCAACGCCGGATCGCCAGTTTCCTGCTGCAGCCGCTTGTGGAAAATGCCGTGAAGCACGGCCGGCGCGAAGACGGGCTGGAGCTCCGCGTCGACATCCGCCTCTCCGGCGACACGCTCCATATCGACGTCGAAAATACCGGCCCGCTCGACACGACGCGGCGCACGACCCGTCGCCAGCGACCTGGCATCGGATTGGAGAACGTGCGCCGTCGACTCGCGCTGCACTATCCCGACCGGCATGCCTTCAGCTTAACCGAGAGCGGTGAGCGTGCCCGCGACAAGAAAGTGACCGCAAGGCTCGAACTCCGGGGGGAACCGTGCGGGTCCTGATCGTCGACGACGAGCCGCTGGCCCGCAGCGCCCTGCGGCGGCTGCTCGGGGCCCATCCCCGGGTGGAGATCGTCGGGGAGGCTGACAGTATGGAAGCCGCCCGCCACCGGGTCGCCAGCACGCGGCCCGACCTCGTCTTCCTCGACGTCGAACTGGGCGGCGGCCGTGACGGCTTCGACCTGCTCGATTCCCTGGAACGCCGGCCGATCGTGGTCTTCGTGACCGCGTATGGCGAACACGCGGTCGATGCCTTCGCCGTCGAGGCCGTTGATTTTCTTCTCAAGCCGGTCGAGCCGGCCCGCCTGGAACGGGCGCTGGCGCGGGCGGAACGGGAGATCGCCCTGTCGGCGACGCCTTCCGGCTCTGCCACGATCGAGCTCAGGACGCCCCGCCGCACGCTGCTCGTGGCACCGGCGGAGATCGCAGCGGTCTGCGCCGACGGCGATTTCGTGCGCGTGTTCGTGGCCGGGCAGCCGCCGGTGATGATCCTGCGGACGCTGGCCTATTTCGAGGAGGCGCTGCCGTCCGGTTCGTTCGTGCGGCTGGGTCGGTCGGTGATGATCAATCTCGACCGGTTGCGACGCTTCGAATCGCCGGCGCGGTCGACCAGCCGGCTCTTTCTCGAAGGCATGACCGACGCGCTCGTCATCGGTCGCGCCGCGACGGCCCGTCTGCGCGAGGTGCTGGCGGAGAAGGGATAGACCCGAGCGGGCCTTCTGGCACCGAAGCTGCAAGGCTCCGCCGAACACGCCGCGGGAGGAAGCCATGAAAGCCGTCGTCATCCACGCCACCGGCGGTCCCGAGCAACTGGTGCTGGCCGATCTGCCCGATCCCGTTCCCGGCCCGGGCGAGGTCCTGATCGATGTCGCCTATGCCGGCTGCAACTGGGCCGATACGCAGGTCCGCATGGGGATCTATCCGCATCCCATGACCTATCCGATGGTCCTGGGCTTCGAGGTCTCCGGCACGGTGGCCGCGCTGGGACCGGGCGTGACGGGCATCGCGGTGGGCGATCGCGTCGCGACCTTCCCGGAGAAGGGCGGCGCCTACGCGGAAAAATGCGTCGCCTCGGCCAGGGGCTTGATCAAGCTGCCCGATGCGGTCGGGCTGGACGTGGGGGCGGCCTTTCCCATCCAGGCGCTGACCGCCTGGCACATGATGTGGACGATCTACGGCGGCATCGGGCCGGGCGACACGGTGCTGGTCAATGCGATCGGCGGTGGCGTCGGGCTGATGTGCACCCAGCTCGCCGTCCATGCCGGCGCGCGCGTCATCGGCACGACGGGGACGCCGGGCAAGGAGGCGTGGGCACTGGCCTACGGCGCGTCGCGGGTCGTGGTCACGACGCAGGAGGACTTCGAGCGGGCCGTGCTCGATTTCACCGGCGGCAAGGGCGTCGACCTCGCCATCGATTCCTATGGCGCCACGATGCTCGACCGCACGTTCGGCGTGGTGAAGATGCTGGGACACGTCATCAGTATCGGTGAGGCCGAGGGCCAGCCCTTCAGGAACATCCGCGAGCGCATCCTGCCGCGGTCCCAGACCTTCACCCGACTGCATCTCGGCCATATCGATCAGGCGTCCCCCGAATGGCGGGAAGGCGCCGACCAGGTGATGGCCGGTCTCCTCGAGGGCTGGCTCAACGTGCCCATCGAAGGTGTGTTTCCGTTGGCAGAGGCGGCGGAGATGCACCGCCGCCTCGAAGGCCGGGGCGTGGCCGGCAAGCTGTTGCTGAACGCCGCCGGCTGATCCGAAGTCACCGATCGAGCCAGACGTCCTCGAATCGCCAGTTGTTGTAGATACTGTTGATGTGCAGCGTCACGTTCTTGACCTGCGGCTGCCAGCATCCCGCGATGCGTCCGTGGCCGATGATCGGTCGCGCCACGTCCTCCTGAAGCTTGCGGTCGATCGTCCAGACCAGTTCCTGCCGCTTCTTGCGGTCGGTCTCGCGCGACTGCTCCTCGAACAGCTTCGTCATCTCCGGGTCGCAATAGTTGTTGTAGTTGCGCAGCGAGCCGCAGGCATAGCCTTCGAACAGGGTCACGTCGGGATCGTCGACCGCACTGCCGGTGAGATTGAGCGCAACGACATAGTCCTTCTTGAAGACACGGTTGTAGTAGATCGTCGTGTCGATGATCTCGAGTTCGGCATCGATCCAGATCTGCTTGAGCTGGTCGATGAGGATCACCGCCGGATCCTTGTAGGTGGCGATGTTGCGGGTGCTGACCTTGAGCTTCAGCCGCTTGTCCGGGCCGTAGCCCGCCTCCTTCATGAGCGACCGCGCTTCCTCGCGTGCCTTCTCGACGTCGCCATAGCCGATGAGGCCCTCGAGCTTCTCCGGAGGCAGGCCCCAGACGCCGTCGGGCGGCGGCAGCAGGGCGCCGCCCATCTGGCCTTCGCCTTCGCTCAGGATCCTGATGAAGGCCTCGCGGTCGAGCGTCAGCGCCATGGCGCGCCGGATCCTCGGATCGTCGAAGGGCGGGACCTCGCGATTGACGATCAGATTGGTGCTGACGCCGCTCGCGCGCATCGTGCACTGCGCCTGGGGCGCGTCGCGCTTGATGTTCTTCAGGAGCGGCACGGTGACGTCGGCCGGAAAGGTCATGTCGAACTTGCCGGCGACGAAGGAGAGCATGCGGGTCGAGCGATCCGGGATGATCGAGAATTCGATGGCGTCGAGATAGGGGCGGCCCGGCTTCCAGTAGTCGGGATTCTTCACCAGCTTGATTCCCTCGTTCATCCTGAAGTCGGCCAGCTTGAACGGGCCGGTGCCCACGGGCTTGCGCCGCATGTCGGCGGCCGGCACGTGGCAGGGATAGATCGGCGTGTAACCCGAGGCGAGGAGCGCCAGCAGCGAGGGTTGCGGCTGCTTCAGGTGGAAGGTCACCTGGGACGGGTTGTCGGCGGTCACCTTTTCGAGGTTCGTGTACCAAGCGCTGCGCGGATTGCGGCGCAGCCGGTCGGGCGTGAGGATGAGATCGAAGGTGCAGGCCACGTCGGCTGCCGAGAACGGCTTGCCGTCGTGCCACTTCACGCCTTCGCGCGTCTTGAAGACGATCTTGCGGCCGCCATCCGTCGTTTCCCACCCGGTCGCGAGATCGGGCACGATTGAGTCGAGGCTGTTCTTCGGGACGTTCTGGTCGAAGACGACGAGGTTGTTGTAGATCGCCATGAAGGGGACGGCGACCGAAACGGTCGACTCCTCATGGATGGAGGCGCTGGGCGGCGTGTCCATGTGCTGTATGCGCAGCGTGCCGCCGCTCTTCTGTGCCCATCCGGTACCGGCCCACCCGATGAGTCCTGCTGCGATGCAGATCGAAACGAAACGCGTCTTGTCGACTTTCATTCTGGTTTCCTCCGACGATGTCTTGTTGTTGGTGCTCGAGGTCTCCGTGGGATTGCAGTGCGAATGAAAGCCTAGACCGCGTGCCGTCCCGATGTCGACCCGCCGGTGTGGTCTGCTATCGTCCGGCGCCCGTTCTGAGAAATTTTCGAGGAGATCGTCTTGACCACTGCCCCCCAGCGTCTGCGCGCCCTGCTGGCCGAGCCCGGCCTCGTCGTCATGCCGGCCGTGTGGGACGGGCTCACCGCCAAGCTGGCCTACGGCGAGGGATTCAAGACGGCCTTCCTCTCGGGCTCATGCGTTGCCGCCAGTCGACTGGGCGGTCCCGATCTCGACCTCGTCTCGTTCGGCGAGATGTTCGATTCCTTCAACATGGTGCATAGCGCGGCGCCCGACCTTCTGGTCCTGGCCGATGGCGATCACGGCTACGGCAATGCGATGAACGTGCAGCGCACGGTCAGCGCCTATGGCCGCGCCGGCGCCGCCGCCGTGCTCATCGAGGACAAGATCACGCCGCGCGCACTCACCGCCGCGGGCAAACCCTGCCTGCCACGTGAGGAAGCGCGCATGAAGATCCGCGCGGCCGTGCAGGCCGCGAAGGAATCCGGCATCCTCGTTCTGGCGCGCACCGACTGCCGCCCGACGCAGGGCATCGACGAAGCCGTGGCGCGCATCGAGATGTATGTCGAGGAGGGGGCCGACATCCTGTTCCTCGACTCGCCGGCCGACGACGAGGAGATCAAGCGCGGCGTCGCCGCCGCCAAGGGCCGTCCGTCCTTTGCCGTGCTGTCGCCGGGCGCGCCGCGCGCCACGCCCTCGCAGACGGAGGCCGCGAAGCTCGGCTTCAAGATCGGCACCTATCCGACCGGCATGCTGTCGCCGGCCGCCGCCGGCATGAAGGCCGGGTTGGCCGCACTCAAGGCAGGCGAGGCGGAAAGCAAGGCCGCGTTGTCGCCGGCCGATCTTCGGGCAACCCTGGGCTACGCCGACTACGACGCCGCGGCGAAACCGTTCATCGTGAAGGCCTGATGGGCCGAATGGTGAAGATCACGACGGGGTGGTATCGGCTTTCGCCCACCCCTTGTCGGGATTGAAGACGGTCATCAGCCCGGCAAGTGTTGCCGTGCCCGGACCGAGATCTTGCTCCCAGACGACATGTCGTGCCCCATGATGAAGGTCATGACGCCGGTCACGCCGTAGCGCGCGGGCTGGGCGATGGCGGCGAAGCCGCCGATCATGCGGCCCTGCACGAAATAGTCGCGGGCGCCGCCGGTTGCCGCCGGTCCTTGCGCATAGAGCAGGCGATAGTTGTAGCCGTAGTGGAGTCCGGGCGAGGCGCCGTCGGGCTGGGACACCGCGACCTGCCGGCCGAGCGGGCTCGGCGGTTCACCGGCCTTGGTCGGCCAATAGAGCCCGTCCTTGCGGCCGGTCGAGCTCATTAGCCGGCGCGCATAGGTCGGCGTCTTCTCGTTCATCGGGTTGAGATCGACATACTCGCGTTCGGCATCGCCGATCGCCAGCAGTGTCTGGATGGCGCCCAGCTCGTTGCTGCCGATGATGCGCGCCGCCATCTCCTCACGGCTTGCCGCGACGTCGAAGCGCCATTCGGCCCCGTCCTTCAGGAGGGGAAGGGGCAAGGTTTAGCCATCCGTGCCAACTTCGATGGTCGCCTTCGCGCCGTCGACGATCGCCTTGTGGCCGGCCTGCCAGGCGACGAGATAGGCATCGCGATCGATCCCGAAGTCCCGGTCGCGGGTGGGCGCGAAGACGCTCCAGTCTTCGCCCAGCATCGCCGCCAGCGCCTTGTCGTTCACGGAGCGGACAGCATTGGTGAGAGCCGTCGCGGCCGCTTCGGGTGTCGGAAAGGCTTGTAGCCTGGTTGCCTGCTGGGCCGCGGCCTGCTGCCGGGCTGCGACGACCGTCGTCATGATCAGGGCGGCAGGCGCCAGGAGTTCACGTCGTTGGAACGGTCCGCTCATCGCCGACCTCCATGTCCGCCGCCGTGATGTCCGCCACCATGATGCCCTCCGCCATGATCCCCGCCGCCGTGATGCGCGGCAGCGTGATGCGCCGAAGCATGACCGCGCCCCGATGCGCGCCTCGCATGGGCGCCATGATTCACGCCATGCAGGGCGCCATGGTCTCCCGCACCACGATGTTCGTCTCGCCCGTCGCCCCGGCCTGCGTCTCGCCCCTCACCCCGTCCCTCACCATCGTGCCCGCCTCGGAAACCGGCACGTCCGGCGGCACCAGGGTGATTCTGGCCATATCTCTCGCGGTCCGCCGCAGTGCAATTGGGCGCGCCGTGACGGTGTGCCGGATCGTGAGCCCAGCGGCCGTCGCGATAGCGGTCGCGGTCGAAGTTGTTCACGATGCGCGTCGACCGGTCGACATTCACGGTCGTCCAGCTATGGCGGCCGCCCCAGGCATCCCAGCCTCGCCAGCCCCAGCCCCATCCTCCGAAGAAGGCGCCGCCGACGGCCATGCCGACGCCGAACGCCAGTCCGCCGATCACGGCCGGGCCGGCGCCGTAACCCCCAGCCCGGGGATGGCGGGAAGTAGGTCGGCGGATACTCCGCATGGGGCCAGCGGCCGTAGGCGGTCGAAGGGTCGTAGCTCGGGATATAGATCACGTCGGGATTGGTCGGCTGGATGACGATGGCCGGCGGCGTATCGGGTGGTGCGCCGGCGGTCGGCGGCTGTTCCACGACCGTCTGCTGCGGCGTCGCCCTTGAGCGCCGGGTTGTCCTTCGACCAGCGTGCCGCTTCGACCACCTCGAGCGGATAGGTCGCCGCCATCAGGATCTGGGCCATCAGAGCGTCGGGGTAGAGCGCGATCGGCGCCAGCATCTGATCGAGTTGCGCCGCCGTGAAATGCCTGTCGGCCATCGACGCGGCCCCGGCCGATGTCGCTGGCGCTGCCGTCGAAGCGGGCAGCGGTTCGGCGCGCGGAAGCTGGGCGAGTGCCTTTGCCGCCATTCCCGTCGTGGCCGTGGCCACGCCCATCACGACCATGTCCCGCCGCTTCATCCCAGATCTCCAGCCCTGATGTCATGGGCAGCCTATCTGCAGTTTCGTCGCTTCGTCCACGTTGCAATGGCGCGTCGGCGCGGGGTATTCACGCGACGCCCGTCCGCGACTCCGAAAGTGGTGAAGCCATGAAGCGCAAGGCCAGCAAGGCGTTCGTCCATCTCGGCCCCTCGTCCATTCATGGCCTCGGCTGCTTCGCCGACATCGACATCGGGAAAGGCGAGTCCGTCCGGGTGTGGGACGGCAAGGACAGTCGCTTCATCCCGCTCGCCAGGGCGCATGCCTCGCCGCAGGTCCAGCTCATCAAGCGGTTCGGCATCCGGGTCAGCGGCGGTTATTGGGCGCCGCTCGACTTCCTGCGAATCTCGACCGGTTGGTACATGAACCATGACGCCGATCCCAACATCGGCTCCGACGATGGCGACGTGACCTACTACGCGTTGCGCGACATCAAGGCCGGCGAAGAACTCACCATGGACTACCGTCTCATGGACGAGCACCACGACAACCTCAGCCGCGACGACGAGGTGCCGGCGACGTCACGGGCAAAGCCGCGCCGCCGTCGCTGAGCCCTGGGAAGCAAGGTCCTCAAACGGCGCAGCCTTTCACTTGCCCGCGCTACGCCCGGGACGCTGCTTCAGGATCCAGTTGCGGGCCGGACCGGCCTCGTGAAAAACGCGCATCGGTCTGCGCGCCGCGGCCAGCATGCCAAGCAGGCGGGAGACCATGGGGACCTTGTCCTCCGCGACCACGACGGCCAGCGGACCGACAGGTTGAGTCTGGTGTGACGTACGCATGCGCACGCCGATCGCCAGAATCTGCTCCGGTCCCATGCTGGTGTCGGCATCTATGCCGTCGAAGAGCTTTCGATAGGCATGAAGGCCGGCCTGATCGATCAAGTCGAGATAGGACTCGAAGTCGGCCTGCGTGACGACGCCCTCCGCGACGACGGTAAGGAGTTTCGCTTTGGAATTGATGGTCCAGTGCAGCGGCATTTGCGGCAGAGTCTGTCAGCGACCGGAATGAATCACCAGAGCTGCGAAAGGAGGGGGTGACTCCGCCGCCCCGCCGCCCTAGTGCTGTCCGCCCATATCGTTGGAGTCCACACTGTGTCCTCGCAGGATCACGACCTCGCCCCGGCCGCAAACATCCGCCTCGACGGTCGACGCCTGCGCAGTGAGCGGACACGGCAGCTCATCATCGAGGCCTATCTGGCGCTCCTGCTGGAGCATCGGCGCATGCCGACCTCGGCCGAGATCGCGGTCCGCGCCGGCTATTCCGTAAGGTCCATTTTCGAGCGTTTCTCCGATCTCGATACGCTGAGTCTCGCTGCGGCGGACTATGCGATCGTGCTCGGCCGCGCCGAGGCCGTGGCACGCGATACCGAGGCCGACCGTGCTACCCGAATCCGTTCGCATGTCCTGACTCGGGCAGAGGCCTGCGAGAAGTGGCTGCCGTTGTGGCGGATGCTCACGGCCAAGCCGGTCCAGGAACAGGTCACCAATCTGCGGGCGCGCGTGCTGGCCGTGCGCCAGGCCAACCTCGAACGCGTGGAGCTGATGTACCAGCCTGAACTCGCAACGGTCGATCCTCCAGCACATAAGGCGCTGGTCATGGCGCTGGTGACGCTCACGAGCTTCGAAAGCTGGGGTGCGTTGCGCGAAGATTTTGACATGGCTTGGGATTCGGCCCTCGACGTCTGGGTCTCCGCCATCGACCGGATGCTCCCGGAAAGTCCCTAATCTTACACTGCAACCTTTTGCCCGTCTGGGTTGTTAACGTGTGGTGTGATTTCGTTCGCGTAGGGAGGGTCGCATGCCGCTCCGTTGGATGCGCAGTGACGAGTTCGGAATTCTGACCGTCGTGGGACAAGGCAATATAAACCGGCATGATATCGAAGGTTATCTCGGCGCCACCGTCCGGGAAGGGACCAAGACCCACGCCAAGCTGGTCGATCTAACGGTCGGCAATCTCACCCTCGATCGCGACGATCTGCAGTCCGTGGCCGAAATGTTGGTCCAGTATGGAGCGGACGGTGCTGCCGGTCCCGTCGCCATGGTCGTGCAGGGCGCCCTCAACATCGACATGGCGGTGCTGCTGAAGCAGCGCGTGGGAGCGCGGCCGTCTCGCGTATTCACCAATACCCTCGACGCTCGCGGCTGGCTCATGACCTTCCGCGTCTCGTCGGCAGAGGCTGGAGCCGTTTGGCCGATGGCTCAGGGGGCCAGGACCGCCAGATAGGCTTCTGCCTGGAGGGCGTCCTTTGGCGGCCCGGCGAAGCCGACATATCCATCGGGCCTGATCAGGCGCAAGGCAGTCGCGTGCGACGGATCCCGTGCCGGCGCCGCGACGACCAGTGTCGGGAACTTCGCGGCGAGATCAACCACGACATCGGCAGGTCCCAGTGTGGTGAACTTCCGGCCGCCGGCCCCTTCGGGCAGCCGGTGCGGCCAGCGTTCGCCCGCTCTCGGCCCGTCGGCCGGGTGGCCGTTCCGGGCGGTGAGAGGACTATCGGGATAGCCGATGTCCATTTCGGCGAGCTGGTCGGCCACCTTGTGCCGGAAGTGGGGAAAGGTCGCCGCGAAGCGCACGATCGCGTTGCGTACGTCCTGCAGCAGCGGATTGCTGAGCGTCGCCGCCTCCGTGAGGCGGCCGGCATTCTTCAGCACGCGCTCGCCGACCGCCGTGCGCTCCGGCGAGTAGCTGTCGAGCAGGGACGGCTTCGCGGCACCTTGGATGACGAGCGCCAGTTTTCAGGCGAGGTTGAAGGCATCCTGCATGCCGGTGTTCATGCCCTGTCCGCCCGCTGGGCTGTGGATGTGCGCCGCATCGCCCGCCAGGAACACGCGGCCCCTGGAATAGTCCCTGACCTTGCGCTCGTTGATGCGGAAGGCGGCGAGCCAGACCGGATCGGACATTACGATGCCCGGCGAGCCTCGACGCGCCATCAGGACGTTGATCTCCTCGAGCGTCGGATCGGGATGGGTTTCGTCGTCCTTCGCCGGGCCGAGATTGGCGACCACCCGCCAGCGGTCGCCGGCGATCGGGAAGAAGGCGAGGATGCCGTCGCGGTGCCAGAAGATGTGGAGATGATCCGCCGGCGCGAGGCCCTCGATGTGGCCGTCGGCCAGCGCCCAGTGGGACGGGAGCGTCGAGCCTTCGAACGCGAAGCCTAGCCCGTGCCGCACGGTCGAGTGGGCGCCGTCGCACCCGACCAGCCAGTCGGCCTGGATCGTTTCCCGCGCGCCGTTCGCCTTCGTCAGCACCGCTTCGACGGACGCTCCGTTGTCGAAGAAGCCCGTCACCTCGACCGTGCGCTCGACCGTCACGCCGGCCGCTGCCAGCCTGTCCTCGAGCACCCGCTCGGTCTCGCTTTGCGCGATCATCAGCGCATAGGCGAAGCGGCTGTCGATCAGGTCGAACGAGACCCTGGCCACGATCTGCGTGCCGGTCGAGATCTGTGTACCATGCGCCGCCATGCCGGACGACAGGAAGTCCTCGGCATAGCCGGCATCGTCCAGCAGTTCGAGCGTGCGGCTCCAGAGCACGAGGGCCTTGGACTTGTCCGTACGGGCGGCCGACTTGTCGACGATTCGGACCGGAATACCGTGCCGCACCAGCTCGTTGGCGAGGGTCAGGCCGACCGGGCCCGCTCCCGAGATGAGCACTTTGGGATTTTTGGCCACGCGAACTCCCCTGCATGTCTGGGAGCAGCCTACCCGACCGCGGCCAAACGGTCCTTGCAAATGTCCCGACAAAAGGCCATATGCACGCGGTCGATAGACGGACAGACGATTTGGTCCGCGTTCCCGGCCTCGCCGGCAGCTCGCTCCCGAACTTTGATCCCGAAAACCAGTGCGAATTCGACGGCCGGCTGCGCGTTCCATTTTATGAGTGGGACGCCGCGCGGTTCAGCATATCTAAAGTAGTGAAAGGGTTACCCATGGCGACGGGAACCGTGAAGTGGTTCAATATTCAGAAGGGCTTCGGCTTCATCCAGCCGGACAACGGCGGTGCCGATGCCTTCGTGCACATCAGCGCCGTCGAGCGCGCCGGCCTGGGCACGCTCAACGAAGGTCAGAAGGTCGAGTTCGAACTCGTCGCTGACCGTCGCAGCGGCAAGATGGCGGCCGACAATCTGAAGACGATCGGCTGATTGCGCGGCTGCCGGTAACGGCGGCCACGTCTCGGAATGCGAGAATGGCCCCGCACCCTCTGGGTGCGGGGCTTTTCTTTGGCTTCCTGTCTGCACACCGGAACCGAAATGGAGGCCCCGATGGGCAAGAAATCCAGCAAGAAGACCGAATACGTGCTGTTCAACGTCACCTACGAGGACGGCAGCCAGCGCTCCAACCGCCGCGTGCCACTCGAGGCCCTCGAAGGGCTCGAAAAGGACCTGCCTGCCCGGGCGATCATCGAGGAGCAGGATCGCGAGGTCGCCGAGAAGTCCGGCAAGCCGGTCCTCGCCATCAAGACGCTCGTGCGCGCCTGACCATCAGCTCAGGACCGCCTCGGCCCACGTCCTTCGCCTCGGCGAAGGGCAGCCGGTGCCTGCTCCCTCACCCCGTGAACGGACCGATCCTGGCCGCTGCGAACGCCGGCCGCGACTGGATTGCCGTCCACCACGCCGCGACCCTCGGATGCCTGGCCGGCGTGATCTCCTCCGGCGCGATTTCCTCGTCGATCCGCTTGATGAAGGGCACCGCGCCGATGTCGGCCAGCGAATAGCCGTCGCCCGCCAGCCAGCTTCTGTGGCGCAGCGTCTCCTCCATGCGATCGACCAGCCCGACCTTCAGTTTGGTGCGTGCCTCCTGGCGCTCTTCCTCTGTGTAGGGCTTGCGCGCGGTGCGCAGCCACGCCTCGCGCCGCTCCTTGCTGGGCACGTTGGCGAGCTTCTCCGCGAGCTCCGCGTCCGACCACTGGGTGGCGACCTTGGCCATCGAGTGTGCCCAGTTGAAGATGATCAGGTTGCCGATCAGCCCGTCGACATGGCGGATCCAGTTGCGCATCACGGCGCGCCCGTAGGCGTCCGCCGGCCGCAGCGGCGGCTCGGGCCAGGTCTCGTCGATATATTCGCAGATCGTGCCGCTCTCGTAGAGCGAGCGCCCGTCCTCAAGGATCAGCAGGGGGATGACGCCGTTGGGATTGAGCTTCAGGAACGCGGGCGCGTGATGCTCCATCTTGGTGAGGTCGATCACCTTGCTTTCGAAGGTGAGGCCCTTTTCGGCCAGGCACAACCTCACCCGACGCGACGCCGACGATTTCCAGCCATGATAGAGCGTGAGCATTCCCTGATCCCCGATGACGACAATCGGCCCTGATGGCCATCGATGTTCATAGCCTGACGGCAAGTGTCCGGCTCAGGGCGTCGGCGGCAACAGCCGGTCGATGGCGCGGACCCATACGTCGCGCGCCGCCTCGACGCCGAGCCCGTGGCGCTCGCGCATCCGGCCCCAGCTCTCGAAATCGGTCAGCGCCTCCAGCGTGATCAGCAGGGCCGTCCGGTCGGCTTCCGCCAGGGTCGAGAGCTCGGGCCGGTACATCAGCATCAGCCGCGCCCACACCGCGTCTCGCATGCGGTCGATGCGCAGGGTCAGCAGGGGCGATTCCCGCTGGTTGTGCAGCAGCACCCGCCACAGCGGCAGCCACTGCTCGCAGATCCCGGCCCGGGTCTCGACCTGGGAGCGGATGCGCGCCGCGCGATCGCCGTCGAGATCGCGGATCGTCGCCTGGGCCATCCCCGCGGCGAAGGCATAGTCCGCCGCGGCGAAACTGAGCGCCAGCAGGTCGTCGAACCGCTCGAAGACCGAACGCACGGAATAGCCGGCGCGTTTGGCGATCTGGGCCGAGGTCGGCACCTCGGGGTTCTCTCGCAGCAGCGCGAGGTAGGCCTCGATGATAAGCTGCTTGGTGCGCTCGCTGCGCAGCCGCCTGCGGTCCATGCGGGCAGGAGCTGCTCTGCTGGCGGGGGACGCCGTGCCCTGACCGTCTTCCAATCTGTCCCCCGTCGTGCCGTCCTCAATCACCTACTGTGCAGCCATTCCGCATTCGAGGCCAGAACGCATCGTGGAGATGGCAGGAAAGCCTGGCCGGTACGGGCGCTAGACGACAGGAAATAGAGCTTGAAGCACTACTCTTTGCTTTTGGTGAACTTTTCAATCGACGACGCATACGCAAGATGCCCGGCAATGCGACTAGCATCTGCTGGCTTGACTTTTCCAACTCTCGTCAAATGGCGATATGCGCGAATCTTCTTTCGATAACCCTTGGTTAGGCGTGGGCTTGACCCATGAACCAATAGACCGTGAACTTTCAGCCTGTTGGGGAGTGCTGCAAGGTGCTCTTTTTCAATGGCGAGCTTCCATCCTGCATCCAACAAAACCGCCTTCACCGTCGTTTGCAGGTCGGCTGGCGCAGGCGCCAAGCCGGAGAAGACCAGATCATCAGCATATCTTGAATAGCGGACGCTGCGAGCAGCAGCCAATGACGAGAGCAAAACATCGGTATCTCGGAAGACAAGATTTGAAAGGACGGGGCTGGCGGGCGACCCTTGAGGTAGACTCCCGTTTAAGGTGCATAGTTGCATGACTAGACTTGCGGCATCTTCTGAGTAACCGAGTGATCGAATGGCATCGTACACTTGGCGGGCAGTGATACTGGGGAAAAAATCTCTGAGGTCCAGCGAATAGACCCATGTTGCATCGCAATGAACGCTCGCCGCGTCGATGACGCTTTTCCCCGGGACAAAGCCAAAGACACAACTTGGCAGCCTAATGGATGCTGCGAGATGAGTGGCAATCCAACGTTGGATCACTTTGAGCGCAACTCGCGGTGCTAAGATATCTCGCGTTTTCTTACCTTTTCTGATTTGGAATTTTCTGTAGTGCCGCTGCGGAGTGCGGCTGATTGCGTTTACGAATTCAGCACTGATATTGAACAGGGTGCTAATCGCGCGCACAGAAATTACCGCTGGCAACCCAGCCGAATGCAATTTGAGAATCTCGGGTTCGTGCGCTTCGCGAACCGCATCTGGGAGAGATGCAACGAAGTCTTCTACGGCTGAGAAGGAGACTAGTAGTGGTGGTGCCTTCACGGGAGCAGCAAAGCTGTTAGAGCTTTCGTTGTGAACGCCGGCTGAGTGGGCGTCGATTCGAAGGAGCGACGGCCACTCAGCCGGCGTTCCTTCTAAGGCTAGTCTTCGCTAATGGGCATGATACACACCCTCGCGATGACACCACCACCATAGAAACGCTACCATTCTCGGCGCCTCGCCATCAATAGGATTCGCTCTATATCGGAACTCGTTCGCGTCCGTGTGTGTGGCACAAAGTCTAGACCTGATGATGTCAACGTGTAGCGACCAGGCTCGTGCCAGACTACCAGTCCTCGTTTGCGCGCGCTATCGAGCGTATTTCGTACCGAGCGCTCTGACGGGCGGGAAAACTCGCGCTTCTCAAGATGGTCGATGACCTGCTCGATGCTGGCAGGGGCTAGTGCCTTAACTGCACGCAAAATGGCTGCTTGGGATGGCGGTTCGGAGTCAGCCACTACGAGTTCGCTGCCGGAAAGGGCAATCTCTCTGGCCGCCAGATGGTCGGACACTTCTTTAATTATTTGGCTCAACACGTCAGCGGTTACTGGGTCCTTGGACGTGATCCATGCAAACGCTTCTTTGCCAGTGGCAAACGACAAGTAAACATTCTCAACATATGAGGCCCACTTTTCGGCGAGTTTACTACGCAGTTGCGCTTCGATTTCAGCAAACTCAGCGGGAGGTCGGTAGATTAAGGCTGTCCTTACCGAGAAGCGGCGGGCAATTGCATGGGCCAGTCTTGTTAGTTGATATCTTGATGCAGACTCGTTGTCTGCATGGTCGCGAATCACGCCGATGGATACTTCAATAAAGAGCGTTTGCACAGCATCGTCGAAGCGCGCAACCACAGCGGGCCCAATTTCTCGGTCCTGCAAATATCGCTGAATTTCGGCTTCTTTAGACAATTCCTAGCTTTCTGTACAAACGCAGAAGTGTTCCCTTCGGGGTATCCACACGCCGTGCCCAGCTCGCTGCCTCTGCTGCAGAGTGCTCGACAAGCTTGAACGTTCCATTGGAAAATTCCACACGGTTGTTGGGCTGGTAGTCTGCCACAACTCTTACTGCATAGGCGGTGCGCAACACATTTGCGATTTCCGATGCCGCTTTATACGCGCTGTTAACTATTCCATGTTCGCCTTGTCTTTTTGCGACTGCTTTGAGGCGATCAACAACTATGCCTTCCATCAGGTCCGGTATTGCCTTGTGTGAGGAGGCAGCCCATTTAGGATCTAATTCTTGCAATAGCTCTCTCGCGCTCAAATATGCTGCGTAATAGTATCGATTAAAAGCACTGCGGCCGAACAAGTCAGCATTACTTTCGAGCGCTTTGTCGCGAAGGTATTCACCAACTTCGTGCATGGCTAGTATTCAACGTCAGCAGGTATGTGCCCGAATCTTCAATTTTGACGCGAAGCGACAGTCTGGCAATTTTTGTCAACCATTCCGGTAGATGCCTTCCTGAGACAGCGTGTGTCGTTAATCTTATGTCAAGCGACGGTAGTGGCAAGGCGAGATTGAACAACATGTACTGAGACGGTAGTCGGCTGACACTTTCCGCTTCCTCACTAGGCTGCGGGCGGCCCGGGCGGCCTCTTCCGCAACGCCAGCAGCATCGCCCCCGTGAGCACCAATCCCACGGCCGCCATCGCGATCACCGCGCCGCGCGAGCCCAGTTCATCGGAAAGCGCGCCGGCCGCGAGCTGGCCGAGCGGGCCGGTGCCGATGCAGACGGTGACGACGCCCATCAGGCGCGATCGCATCTCGGGCGGCGCCTCGGTCAGCATCAGGGTCGATTGCATGTTGCCGAATCCCGCCGTGCCGAAGCCGCCCAGCACGAGAAGCGCGAAGGCCAGCCAATAGGACGGCGACAGCGCCATCAGGATGAGCGCGACCATGAACAGCGATGCGCCGCCGGCGAAGGCGAGGCGGCGGTCCATGCGCAGGAGACCCGCGGCGATCAGCGAACCGCCCACCAGTGCGCCCAGCGGCTCACCCGCTGCAAGCAGGCCGACCAGCGCCGGTGAGACGTGGAACTCGCCCTGGCCGAGCGGCGCCACGAGGCCGGAATAGGCGAAGGCGAAGGCGTTGGTGACGATGGTGACTCCGAACACCAGCAGGATGGTGGGCCGCGTCCAGGCGAAGCGCAGCCCGTCGGCGATATCGTGCGGGATGCGCAGCAGGTCGAGCCGTCGCGTCAGCTGCGCATGCGTGAGGCCCGCGATGGCGAAGGCACAGGCGAACTGCACGAGGGCGGTGACGGTGTAGGCGCCCTTCATGCCCAGCCATTCGAAGGCCACGCCGCCCAGCAGCGGCCCCACCGCGCGCGTCGCCGCCGAGGTGACGCTGTCGAGCGCGATGGCGTTCACGATGCGGTTCGGGCCCGCGACCTCGCCGACCATGCGCCGGCGTGTCGACATCTCGGTCGACCACATCGTGCCGGAGACGAGGTTGCCCAGCGCCACGTGCCAGACTTCGAGGTGGCCCGTGAAGGCCAGTGTGGCGAGCAGGGTCGAGATCACCGCCGGCACGACCAGCGCCAGCATGAAGATCAGCTTGCGGTTCAGCGCCTCCGAGAGGGCGCCCGCGAAGGCGCCGAACAGCAGCTGTGGGATCTGACGCAGCGCCACGACCACCGTGACGACAAAGGCGGAATGAGTGACTTCCCAGGCGAACAGGCCCGACGCCAGCAGCTCCAGCCAGCGCATCGCGTTGGCGAAGGCGCCCACCAGCCACAGCCTGAGGAAGTCGGGCGAGCGCAATAGCTCCCGGATCGGCGAGTCCATTGCGCAGAGGGTACCTGCGGGGCCGCCTCAAGCGAAGCGCGGCCTGCCGGTTTCAGCGCCCGATCTGCTCCAAATTGACGCCTGCCGTCTCGATGCGAAACCACCAGGTGATCAGCGCCCCCAGGAGCGAGGTGAAGACGAGGGCGGTCAGCAGGATGTCGGTGCCGGTTTCGGCCAGGAGCACCGGGAAGGCGAAGGCCGTCAGCACGGCGCCGATCTTGGCGAAGGCGGCGGCGAAGCCCGCACCCTTGCCGCGGATGTGCGTCGGGAAGACCTCGCCGGCCAGCAGGTAGGTCTGCGCGTTGGGCCCGAGGTTGGTCATGAAGTTGACCAGCATGAACCCCCCGAACAGCAGCATGGTACGCGCCGGCTCCTCGACATGGGACTGCAGGGCCACCATCGCGAGCCCTGCGGCGCAGCCGATGAAGCCCAGCACCTGCAGCCGGATGCGGCCGACCCTGTCGGACATCAGCACGGCGGCGAGAATGCCCACGATCAGCAGCGTATCGACCAGGGCCGCACCCTTCGCGCCCTCGAGGTCGCGGGCGATGACAGTCGACACATTGTGGGCGTTGCTGATCTCGTGTCCGAATGCGTGGGACAGGATGGTCGGCGTGAAGATGCCGATGCCGTAGGTCCCGAGGTCCTGCAAGAACCAGGGCACCGAGGCGAGGATCGTGGCGCGGCGGTTCTTCCGGTCGAAGAGCTCACTCCAGCGGCCGCGCCGGTGGTGGCTGCGGTGGGGAGCGTCGGCGAGTTCGGCCAGCCGCACCTGCTTGGGATACTGCGGCTCGCGCGTGAGCAGGCGCCGCAGCTCGCGCTCGGCATCGGCGCGGCGGCCGCGGCTCATCAGCCACTGGCCGCTGTCACTCACGAACAGGCGGGCGACCACGACGAACGAAGCGGGCACGATCACGATGCCGTACATCCAGCGCCAGGCATCCAGCGAGGGATCCAGGGTCAGGATCACGAAGCCCAGCGCCGTGCCGACCAGCGCGCCGATCGCCTGGAAGGCGAAGGCTGCCAGCACCAGCTTGCCGCGGTCACGGCTGGGAATGCTTTCGGAGATCACGAGATGCGCGGTCGGATAGTCGCAGCCCAGCGCCACGCCGACGCCGAACAGGAAGAAGAGCAGCCAGCCGAAGCTCGGCGCCATGGTCAGGCCGGCCAGGAAGACGACGAAGACCAGCATCTCGATCACGAACATGCGGCGGCGGCCGTAGGTGTCGGCCAGCCCGCCCAAACGCCACGGCGCCGATCATGATGCCCGCCAGGGTGGCGGCACTCACCAGGCCCTTGCCAACGGCGGAGAGGGCGAACTCATCGACGATCAGGGGCAAGGCGACGCCGGTCATGAACACGACCTTGCCTTCGAAGAACTTGCCCGCGGTGGCGAGCGTCCAGATGCGCCATTGCATCCGGGTCATCGGCACGCTGGGCGTCGGCGTCCCGTCGGGCCAGGACGGCGTCTGGTCGATATACGCCTGTACGCTTTGCGGCTCTGTCATCTGGACAGATTACCGAAGGACGTTACGTTCAGGTGTTCGAAAAGCAAATAACAGAAAATCGGG
>JAGNNA010000169.1 GCA_017990895.1 Reyranella sp. | reverse complement strand
CTCGCCGCCTGCGCGGACTGGTTCGAGATCTCCGCCACCTCGATCGCCAGCGTCGAGACCGCGCACGAGCGGACGTGGCGCATCGACGCCGTGCCGTGGAGCCTGCGCAGCACCGAGGCCTTTGCCGGCCTGCACAAGCAGGGACGCCGGCTGTTCGTCGCCTTCGACGAGGCGTCGGCTATTCCCGATCCGGTGTGGGAGACGATCGAGGGCGCTCTGACCGACCGCGATACCGAGATCCTGTGGCTGGCCACCGGCAACCCGACGCGCAATACCGGCCGTTTCCGCGAGTGTTTTGGCCGCTTCCGGCATCGCTGGCAGCGCCATCAGGTCGACGGCCGCAAGGTCTTGCTGACCGACAAGGACGAGATCGCGCGCTGGGCCGCCGACTATGGCGACGACAGCGATTTCTTCCGCGTTCGCGTGAAGGGTGAGTTTCCGAGAGGGGGCGCCATGCAGTTCATCGACGGCGAGACGGTGGACGAGGCGGTACGCCGCCCGGCCGAGAGTCACCTGCGGCAGCCGCTGGTGATGGGCGTCGATTGCGCGCGCGGCGGCGACGACCAGAGCACGATCTGGTTCCGCCGCGGCCGCGATGCCCGCACCGTTCCCGCGATCAAGCTCCGGGTCGGCGATCTCATGGTCCTGTCGGGCAAGGTGGCGGAGCAGGCGATTCTGCATCGGGCCGGCGCGGTCTTCATCGACGAGGGGGGAATCGGCGCCGGCGTGGTCGATCGCGTGCGCCAGATGCTGCAGGGACACCTGGTCGTCGGCGTGAATTTCGGCGGCCGCGCAGATCGGTATACGCAGGGCGACGGCATGCAGCTCACCGCCAACAAGGCCGCCGAGATGTGGGCCTCGATGCGTGCCTGGCTGAGGACCGGTTCCATCCCCGACGATCCCGAGCTGATGGCCGAACTCACGGGGCGCGAATACGGCTTCGACCTGCACAACGCCATCCGCCTCGAGAAGAAGGAGGACATGAAGAAGCGCGGCCTGTCCTCGCCCGACAATGCCGACGGCCTGGCGCTCACCTTCGCCTATCCGGTCGCCGACCTGCCCGGGGAGACGCAGTTCGAGGCGGGCGGAGGGCCACCGGGGTTCCGCGCCCTGACGATCGAGTCCGACTACGATCCGCTCGCAGACTCTTAAATGCTGGACTCAGTCGAACTGCATTGTCATGGTCCGGCCAATCGTCCGAAGAGGCGATTTGGGAGGCATCCTGGGCGACGGCTCGATCGGTCGGCTCGGTGTCTGGAGGCCCGTCGTGCCCGATCTACAAGGGGACGGCGGGCCTTTTCACAGGGATGATCCGCAGGCTTCGGCGATGGCCGGGGCGATCATCGCCGCGAAGGCCCGGGCCCCCTCGGCGGAAAAGTGCTCGGCATCGACGAAGTGGCTGCCTTGCAGCTTGCTATTGTCCAAATCGATATGGATATCGCCCAACGCGGCCGCCTCGCGCTTCAGCACGGAGCGGAGATGCGCCAGCAGCCCGTGCAAGTCCTTCAGGTCGATGAAGAGCGTCCACTTCGCATCGGGGGCGACGTCCGGCGGCGGCGGCGCGTCGTTGAGCAGCTCGCCGATCCAGATCGTGCGCACGCCGCGAGCCCGGTTGATGGCGGAGATGCTGCGAATGTTCCGTGCGAAGATGGCCTCCAGGGCCGGGTCGGGCAGGGCGCTCTGGGAGCCCGCGGGGTCTTCCGCCGGGCGTACCGTGTCGAACAGCGAGGTCGCGCCGCGACGCAGCAGCCGCAGGATCGGCGACAGGGCGACGGGTGAAGGTGTGGCTCGACGAGTGCGCCGAGCGCATGCGCATGGTATTCAACGCCGGCAATCTCTACTCGGCGCTGCCGTTGATCTACGAGGAACTGGGTCAGTTCGGCACCGGCTGCGCGATCGTCGAGTTCGACCGCGAGGACGTGATCCGCCTCTACACTCTCTCGACCGGGGAATACTGGCTGGGCCTCGACTGGCGCGGCCGGGTCGACACGCTGGCGCGGCGCTTCATGTACTCCTACCGGCAGATCGAGGCGCGCTGGCCCGACCATGGCATCGCCGAAATCTCCGAGCGGGCAGGCGGCGCCGATGCGGATACAGAGATCGCCCTGCTGCACATGATCGAGCCCAACACGGGCTACGAGAAAGGCCGCCTCGACGCGGCGGGCAAGAGGTTCCGCTCGGTCTACTGGCGCGAGGGCGGCGGCCAGGTCGAGGGTGAATTCATCCATTGCGGCGGCTACTCGCAGTTTCCGGTGCTGACGCCGCGTTGGTCGCCGCTCGGCAACGATGCCTATTCGAAGGGGCCGGGCCACGACGCGCTGCCCGATGTGAAGTCGCTGCAGATCCTGAAGAAGCGTGAGCACAACGCCGTCGACAAGCATGTGAATCCACCGATGGGCGCTCATGTCAGCCTGCGCGGCTCGGCCTCTTCGGTGCTGCCGGGCGCCATCAACTACTTCACCACCCAGGAGAGGGGAGCGGGGATGTGGCCGCTCTACCAGACCGCTCCCGGCGCCATCGCCGAGGTCGAGCGTCTCGTTTCGCGAACCCAGGCCACCATCCGGTCGGCCTTCTTCGCGGACCTCTTCCTGATGATCTCGGACATGGACGGTGTTCAGCCGCGCACCCAGCTCGAGATCAGCGTCCGGCGGGAGGAGAAGATGCAGATGCTGGGTCCGGTGCTCGAGAACCTGCACGACGACCTGCTGCAGCCGCTGGTCCAGCGCACCTTCGCCATCATGGCCGAGCATGCTTCGATCTACTCAACGTCCTACGTCCCGATGCCGACCACGACGACCGCCAAGACGATTGGCATACAGACCTGCATCAGCAACGCCTTCTCTCTCGTCGATCGCACGAGTGGCAACATGCAGAACCTCACCCTCGCCAGTTGGAAATATGCCTTCATTGCGGAGTGCGGTTGGTGATCACCATGCTCCCCGCCACTGAAGACGACGCCCGCGAGCTCGCCCCGCTGCTACGGCCCGAGGATCGCGCGGAAATGCTGGCGCTGGGTCTCGATCCGGTAGACGGCCTGTTGCAGAGCCTTGCCGCCGCCCGTGAGGCGTGGACATGGCGCGACGACGGACGACTCATCTGCATGGCCGGCGTGGCGCCGCTCAGCCTCATCGGCTCGACGGGCGTCCCCTGGCTGCTAGGCTCGCCGCTGGTCGCCGCGCACCGCCGCGCCTTCATGGTCGAGACCCGGCGCATGGTGGCGCACTGGCTGACCGTCTTCCCGCTGCTGCGCAACGTCGTCGATGCTCAATTTGAGGCCGCCGTCCGCTGGTTGCGCTGGCTGGGCTTCAAGGTCGGTGAACCCTTTCGCCTGGCCAATGGCCAATTCCGCGTCGTTCACATGGAGGCAGCATGAAAGGCTTCTATCATCGCAACAGCTTTGCGGCCGTCCGAATTCCGCAGCCTGTCTGGGGCCCGGCGGCACTGGCCCTGACGGCGCTCAGCACGATCATGACTGTGGTTGGTCAGGTCGGGCAGCAGAACGCACAAGCGCAGGCTGCCGGCGCGAACGCCGCACAGGCGCGCTGCCAGGCGCAGGTCGCCCAACAGAACCAGGAGCTGATGCGCCGGCAGGAGGCCGATGCGCTCCAGCGCGGACAGGTCGCGGAAGAGAGTTGGCGGCGCCTGACCGCCCTGCAGATTGGCAAGCAACAGGCCGGGCTCGCCGCGCAGGGGACCGATCTCAAGGGCAGCCCGACGAATATACTAGGGGACACGGCCGCGGCCGGTGAGTTTGAAGCCCTGACCATGCGCTCGCAGGCGACGCGGCAGGCCTACGAACATCAGATCGCCGGTGTGGCGTACGGCAACTCGGGCATCCTGTTAAACGGCCGTGCCCTCAACTCAACGCACCAGCCGAACTTTTGGGGCGCCGGCGCCTCGCTACTGTCGAGTGCGTCGACCCTCGCTGAGAAATGGCGGAACTTTCAGTTAAACGGCGGGCCGTAACCGTCGTCGCCGTACTGCAGAAGACGACTAATCGAAGAATGTGCTCCGTGGATCGCCGCCTAGTCCCTTGGCATAGGGGATGGTGCGAATATTGGCCGGTATGGGCTGGATTTGTTCGGGGTCGAACACGTAGTTGTGGCGAACGAGACGATCACAGCCCGAGACGTGAAGGTAGCAGTTGATCGACCAGAACACGCGCATTTCGAAGATCGGGTAGTACATCTTGTCGATGCTGTTATTCTCGATTTCCAGTTTACCAAACAGTTCGCGACGGACAAAAATTGCATTCCAAGTCGTAGCGGCCGCAAGTTCATAGCCGAGCGCATGGCCAAGTTCGATCAGGGCACTGAGCGATGCACCGTCATTCTTCAAGTCGCTGTCTTCCTGGACGAACAGAACATCGTTCGGGATCGTTGGATTGAAATCGATCATGACGACCCTCGGACGGTATCCGCGAAGATTCGCCCAGAGGTGGTAGTCGTTACCTTCCACGTCGATGCAGAGGAAATCGATATCAGCCGGTGCCGAGGCCGAGGCCAGAAGCCGACCAAGGCTGTGCCGGCCGGTCGCAGCCACCCGGACGTTGGCGGTACGAACGCGATCCGAGGAACGGTAGGCGCTTTCCAGCTTCTGATATGCCCCGGAATCGCTTTCGATCAGCAGGCTCGACCAGTGTCGGTCCCGGATGAGCGCGAACGTGTTCGAGAAGCGGACGCCGTCATGTGCGCCGACCTCCACGCAAAACTTGTTACCTTCTCCAATCTTTTCGAGGATGTGGGCGAGAATCCCGTCTTCGCCGCATTCGGACGTAACGTTGTTCTGGAAGTTCAGTAGCCGGTTGGACGGAACCCTGGAGCGGTCCAGGCGGCCGGCCCACTCCTCGAGGAAGGTGTTTGTGTAGGATAGGCGTGGCTGGAACACACGGAGGCCTTCCGGCAGCGCCTGAATGTCAGCGTCCGACACGTAGATTCGCCTGATCTGCCCGTCCCGACCGCGCTGATGTCGCCAGATCAGTTCGCGGTTTCCCGCAAGAAAGAGAGTGCCGTCATAGCTCTGGAAAAGGCGGGTGTTCGCGAAGGACCTGAACATGCCTTGGGGAGAGTTGTCGCGGATCTCAAAACGGCCCGAGTATTCGTCGAGCACGAAAATGGCATTGCCGCCCACGACGGCTATGAGTTCGTAGCCCTTTTGCTTTCCAAGTTCGCACACTGCGGAAAGCGAAGCGGACGAAGGACCCGGCGCTTCCGGGTCCTTCACGTAGAATATCTCCGGCGGGCAAAACTCGCTGAATTCGATCATCACGACCTTGGGACGGTAACCCTGCAGCGACTTCCAGATGTGCCAATCGTTGCTGTCGATATCAATGACGAGGAAATCAAAGTCCTTCGGTATGGGCGTTCGCGAAAGCAGCGCATCTAGGCTCTTCGGTCCCTCGATCTCGATGAACTCGTTGATGCAGTGAACTTCCGGCAGTCCTGAGGAGTTCTCGACGAGCATGGCAAAGGCGGCCTCATTGGCCTCGATATAGACCGCCTTCCACCCGCGATTGTGCACGAGATCCCATGTGTTGGCGTTGTACTTGCCGTCCCAGGCCCCGAATTCCACGCACCATCCGCCGGCGATCCCGAGCCGCTCCAGAACGTGGGCGATGACACCGTCTTCGCCGACCTGGGACGTTATCGACTTGGCGTAACGGATTAGCGGGTTGTTCCTCTCTATGCGCTGTCGTTCAGCCGTGTCGATCGGATGAATAATCTCCAGGCGCCGCGCTCCTGAGCGCAGTCGCGCCAGATGAGGGCGAAGCAGCCTCTCCGTCTGTCGCACCAGAAAATCGATCACGCCCGCTTTCTCCACAAATGCCAACAGTCCCTTAGTCCGGATTGGGGAAATTGGCGCGCACAATCTTGTCCCACGAATCGGAAATGGAAGAACTCCGCGCCGCCTTTCAACGGTGCGATCAAGGCAACTAGGCAGGAGTTATAAAAATGCAGTAATAATGCATATAGAGTGGGCCGCGCTGGATGTTTTTCAGCACTTATGAGCTCAATCCGGTCATTGACGCTGCGTTTGGAAACATCTAGCGGGAAATGTGTAGTAGTATTCTGGACAGCAACATGGATGACCGTGAGCGATATCAGTTTGATCTCAATGGCTTTCTCCATGTGAAGGGCATTCTGAGCCCACATGAAGTTCAGCAGGCATTGTCGGTAATGGAGGCGTTGGAGGACCGGTTCGTTGCCTCAATCAACGCTCATCCCAAATACCACAGTCTGCAATTCAAGATGGATTATCACTACGATCCCGAACTTGGCACTAGCACCTATGAGGCAAACCACGGCGGCGGCGGACCTCAGTATGTCGTCGATGACTTCTTAAATGCTGACCCGGCCTTCGACTTGTTCGTTGGGCACCCTGGGACCATGGCATACGTCAACGAGATGGCTGAAGCTCCGGTCAAAATCATGAGTTCGGAGCTGCGCTATCGGCATCGCGGCAACATAACTGGCACGCATATGGGCGGGCCGATGGATCGGCGGAATCGCTATACCTTTGTAACCGATCCAACGCCGGCCCCGGACAGCAATGGTTGCCGTTACTTCGACCTTCTCGCCGTGCGCGTCCTCTATGCTCTTCATGACTTGCCGGTTGAAAACGGACCACTTTGCGTTGTACCCGGGTCGCATAAGTCCAATTTCAAATCTCCTTACGGGAATGATCCCGTCCACGAACCGGGTATGGTGCCATTGCCGATGGAGGCCGGCGATGCCTTGTTCTTCACTGAGAATCTGCGCCATGGCGGCTATCCGAATGTCATGGAGCGGGTGCGGAAAACCGTGCATATGTGTTTCTCGCCGGCTTGGGTCGGCTCCCAGAGCCCTGCCCATTGGAATGACGATGTCTTCGTAACGCCGGATGCGTGGTCTCGCTATAGCAATGAGCAACGCTCGCTACTGCCACCGCGTGCGCCTTCCCATGACCGCCATCCAGAGGCTTTGTCGCTGAAACGACTCACGGCGGAGATGGCAGAGTTGGCCCGTGAGAACGAGGAACTGAGGGCTGCGCTGGAGCAGAAGAAGCACCAAAGTTTTTTCCAGCGACTGTTTGGGCAATAGAATTGCCGGACGCTGGGGATGAGTACTGGTGAGCGTTCCGAAAGGAGCAAAAGGGCGATGCCTGTGAGTATCCACGTTTGCACGAAATACGGATCGAGAGATGCCACCAATCCCCTGTTCCGTCCGGAAGTCTTAAATGTGCCAGAGCGCGCAGACGTTGTTGGTTGCGGTCCCGGCTCACCGCTTGTTCGCCGGTTGCCAAATGGATTGTTGGAATGAGCATAACACGACACTTGGCGGAGATGATGCTCGTTGAGCATAGTCGTCGGCCCATTGGGGGCGAGGTCCTGCTGTTGGGCCGCCAGACAGTATGGATGACGATCGAGGAATCAGAGGCCCTGATTGAGCGCTTGGGCTTGAGAATTCGTGCGGAGGCCTTCCGCGAAGTCAGCTCGATTCCAAATCAATTCGGTCGGGAGTTGATTTCGGACAGTTCCTTCTTCTCACTGTTTTCAGATGCGGAAGTAAAGGCCTGTGATGTTAGTCACAGGGAGCAGCCGGACTTCGTCTTTGATCTCGGTCAGAAAGTGCCAGCCGACCTGTTGGGGCGGTTTGACTTCATCTACAACGGAAGTGTGCTGGATAATGTATTCGACCCGGCGTCGTGCATTCGCAATCTCTCGCGGATGCTGAAGGCAACCGGCGTGACCTTTGGTTACGAGGGCATAGCGCACTCCAGTGCGGCATACTTGAAGTTTTCCCCAGATTGGTTCTTCGATTTTTTCGCGATCAACGGCTTTGCTGATTGCCAGGTTTACGTGGCGACTTACGACGACATTCACCTGAATGCGTTCGACATGTACGAGTGGAGTGCCTTCACACAGGATGGTCTTGCTCAAACGCTCAAGACTAACACCGATGCCCTGGTGGCTGTCTGGGCTGAGAATTCACCCACTGCAACTTGTGACAAAACCCCCATCCAGGGCGTTTACCGTGACGGCGACCATGGCGTGTATCAGGCTGCCTCCAAGAGCTTTGTCGAAAGTCCCAGGCGAAGGCATTTTCGAAGTCATTTCCCACCGGTTCCCGCGGCTATGAAGGCTGCCAGCGGTTGGCGAGGCTTACTTGGGCATAAGGTGGAAGCCTCACGTCCCGACGTTGCGAATGGTCATCGGTATTTGGGCAAATTGGGGTCAGACTTATTTCTCGGCGGGTAGTTTCGTAGTTTATTGCCCGGATATTCGGTCCAATCGTCAACCATCCGAAATTGACATAGATGCCGGAATTAGCCTCTGGGCGATATTGAGGTCACTATCGTCAGTGCTACTGCGATGGGAGGGATAGCAGCGGTTAAGTCCCAGAGGCGGCGTGCTTGCCCAGACCCTCCTTTTATTCCCTTTGCGCAAATCACGTGCCCGTCCATATAGGCATTCGGGCGGAGCGCTCCCCGGAAGGCCCCGGCATTACACCTTCCTCCGTCTCGGCGCCAAAGAAGAACCAGAAAGTGATCACGGACACTGCATATCGGCCCGACATCGATGGCTTGAGGGCGGTTGCGGTCCTGTCGGTCGTGGCCTTCCATCTCTCCCCGAACCTCCTGCGCGGCGGCTTCACCGGGGTCGACGTGTTCTTCGTCATCTCCGGTTTTCTCATCACGTCGATCATCCTCAAGGGGCTCGGGCGCGGCTCCTTCAGCCTGCTGGATTTCTACGCGCGGCGGATCCGGCGCATCCTGCCGGCGCTTCTGCTGGTCCTGGTCGCCGTGTTCGTCGCCGGCTGGTTCCTGCTGTTCAGCGGCGAGTACCGGGTGCTGGGCAAGCATGTGGCGGGGGCCACCGCCTTCGTCTCCAACTTCCTCTACTGGGGGGGAAAGCGGCTACTTCGACAAGGACGCGAAGACCAAGGTGCTGCTGCACCTGTGGAGCCTGGGCATCGAGGAGCAGTTCTACGTCGTCTGGCCCGCACTCCTGATGCTCGTCTCGCGCTTCCGGCACGGCATCGTTGCGGCTATCGTCGTGACGATCGTCCTGTCGTTCGCCGTCAACATCCACCTGACCGGCCGGGCGCCCGCGGAAGCCTTCTACTCTCCCGCGTCGCGCGCCTGGGAACTGATGGTCGGATGTGCGCTGGCCTGGCTGGTTGGACACGGCTGGCAGTTGCGGGGGGCGCCGGCGCAGGCCGCGTCCGCGGCTGGCTTCGGGCTCCTCGCCGCCGGCTTCCTGCTGCCGGATCACGCGAGCGCCTTTCCCGGCTGGTGGGCCCTGCTGCCGACTCTCGGGGCGTTCCTCGTCATCGCCGCCGGGCCGGAGGCGGTGCCCAATCGCCTGATCCTGGCCAATCGCGCGGCGGTCGCGGTCGGCCTGATCAGCTATCCGCTCTATCTCTGGCACTGGCCGTTGCTGGCCTTCGTCCGGATCGTCGAGGCGGGGACGCCCTCGGTGGCCCTCCGGCTCGCGGCAGTCGGGGTGGCGTTCGTCGCGGCGACGGCGACCTATCTTCTGGTGGAGCGGCCGATCCGACACGCGCGACGGGGCAGGGACGGGGCGGCTCTCGGTCTGCTCGGTGGGGCCGTGGCGATGGGGGCGGCGGGCTTCCTCTGCTATTCGATGGGCGGCTTCCCCGGCCTGCGGCCGCTCGATCCGCAGCGCGAAGCCTTCGTCCGGCATTTCGACAACGCGCGGCCGGACTGGCATTTCCTGCGGAAGGCGGGCCTGCTCCAGACACTCCGGGACGAGTGCAATTTCTACAACACGGAAGCCTTCCTGGCCGGACACGCCACGTCGGTTCCGAAGGAGATCGCCCGGAGCTGCACGGAACGCGATCCCGCCAAGCGCCACACGGTGATGCTCTGGGGCGATTCGCACGCCCAGCATCTCTACTGGGGGCTGGCCCGCAATCTTCCCGCCGACTGGCAGATCCTGCAGGTCGCCACCTCGGCCTGCACGCCCGAGCTCGATGCCGTCGGGCCGTCGGCCACGAACTTTTGTGAGCAGTCGAACTGGACGGCCCTGCAGACGATCGCAAGGGTAAAGCCCGATGTCGTGATCCTGGCGCATGGGGCGGGCCAGACGGCCAGGCGCTTCGATGCGCTCGATGCGGCGCTGAAGAAGCTGGGCGTGAAGCGGACGCTGATCGTGGGGCCGACGCCGCACTGGCTGGCGGATTTTCTCACCATCGTCGCGCGCCGGCTCTGGCCGGACACGCCGCGCCGCACGCTGATCGGCGCCAACGGGGAGCTTCGCGCGCGCAACGAAGGGCTCAAACGCCACTATCCCGCCTCGGGCGCGACGGCGTACGTGGACGTCCAGGGCACCTTCTGCAACGACGAGGGCTGCCTAGTCTATCTGGGAGAAGATCGCACGGCCGGGCTGACAAGCAACGACGACGGCCATCTCCTTCCGGTCGCCTCCGACTATCTCGCCCGGAAGGTGCTGGTCCCGCTGGTCGTGGACGGAATCGGCAACTAGGCGGCAGACTCATAATGCCTGAGCCAAAGTCGTACGGCAGCGAGCTTTGCCATGGCAAGGTAGTTCAGGGCGATGCGGTCGAAGCGAGTGCAGACGTGCCTGAACTGCTTGAGTTTTC
>JAGNNA010000531.1 GCA_017990895.1 Reyranella sp. | reverse complement strand
CCCCCGAAACCCGCGCCTTCATGGGCGAAGTCCAGCGCAATCTGGAGCGACGGGGGGGCTCGGGGCAGATCGTGCTCGTCGGGGAAGCGGTAGTAGCCGGCAATGTCCCTGATATCACCGCCGAGGTCCGGCGCGAGGTCTACGCGCGCGTGAAGATGCCCCAAGCAGCAGCTGCGAGCGGTGCGGACGTGATGGGCGCAATGCGCGCTGCCATGGCTGGTCCTGCACCGCAAGCTGGTGCACTCGGAGGGCAGGCCAATGCTGCCGGAAACTGACTCGCCAACTGAGGCTGCCCTCGTGCCCCCGACGGCGCGCGTGAATTACGCAAAGCGTTGGCTTGTGATCGGCGCGCTTGCGACGACGCTGGCCGCGAGTTCGTCGCTGGCAAGTTGGCGCGACGAGCACGCTCTGCTCATCAATACCACGCAGTCGCTGCCCAATTGGGCGTTCTGGATCGACAAGCACCGCGTGCCGCAGCGCGGCGATTTTGTCGTGTTCTCAGCCCCGCAGACCCCGCTCATTACAGCCCACTTCGGGTCTTCTTCGCCGCCTTTTGCCAAGCGAGTCTATGGCATGCCAGGCGATGTGGTAAGCCGGCAGGGTAACGTGGTGCGGATCAACGGCGCCGAAGTTGCCCGCCTCAAACCCGCGAGTTCGCGCGGCGAAGCCCTGAAGCCGGGTCCGACCGGACGGATTCCCGAGCATTGCTACTATCTTGGCACCGCGCACAAGGACGGGCTCGACAGCCGCTACGCCGATATCGGCTTCGTCTGTTCGCGCCGCATCATCGGCACCGGGGATTCGCTCCTGTGAGCCCGCGCGCCGCCTTGATTGCCTCCAGCGGTGCAGCACTCCTCGTCGGGTGGCCGCTCGTCTCGGGTTTGCGCGCCGCCGACTACGGCCAGATGGGCCAGACCTTTCCGATCATAGAGACAGACCTACTCACCACCATCGAGACGCGCCTCACTGCGCTCGAGGCCAATGGCGGGATCGCGCGGATGCAGCGCCAGATGCAGGAACAGGTGGTCGCCAGCGTTCGGCGCCCCAAGTCGGTGGATGGCATGACCCCGGCGACGCGCGCGCGCGATTGGCTGTTCGACCCCTCGATCGTAACCGAGGATGACATCGTCGATGCCAAGGGCAACCTGATCGCGGCGCGCGGCACGCGGGTCAATCCACTCGACATGGTGCAATTGAGCCAGGCGCTGGTCTTTATCGATGGCGACAACGCGGCCGAGCTCGCCTGGGCGGTCAAGACCTGGAGCGATGCCCGGGCCAAGATCATCTTTGTCTCGGGCTCGCCTTTTGACGCGATGAAGCCATGGCAACGCCGGTTCTACTTCGACCAAGGCGGGACGCTCACGGGCAAGTTCGGCATTCGCCATACCCCGGCGGTCGTCTCGGCCGCGGGCGCGAACCTAAAGATCAGCGAGTTCCCTCTGCCTCTGGCGCCGGCCGCACTCGCAAGCGGAGGCAAGGCCTCATGATCCACCCGCTCATCACCTTCCTCAAGACCCCGATGGCGGCCCCCGAAACTCCGCGCCTGCGCCATATGCGGCGATGGTGGATGGCCTTGTGCTGGGGGTTAGCACTCGCTGTTCTGCTGCTCCCTCTCACGAAGGCGCTTCTAGGAGAGTGGGGGTCGCTTCCCGCGCTTCTGCTCGCGCTCGCCGCCCCGGTCCACGGGCTGCTCTACTTCCGGTCCAAGAATCTGGCCGACGAGGCTTGTCGCGGGGAGGACCGGTCATGAAACGGGCTTCGAGATTGATCGCTGTATTTCTCGCCGTGCTGGCACTCGTCGGTGCCGCAGCCGAGCCGGCCCGGGCCGATACGGCTTCGTGCCACGGCAAGTTCATCAACCCCATCACCGATGTGTGCTGGTCGTGCCTGTTCCCGCTGTCGATCGGCGGGCTCTCGATCTGGAAGGGTTCGCGCCCCGACCCCAAGAACCCCTCCTTTCCCTTATGCGCCTGTGGATCGCCAATCCCGCGCATTGGCATCTCGGTGGGCTTCTGGGAGCCGGTGCGGCTCGTAGATGTCACCAACAAGGCGTGGTGCTTCCCCAATCTCGGCGGGATCAGGCTCAACCCCGGCTTCGCCATCGGCAACGGTCACGTCCAGGGGCGCAGCCAGATCGGCGGCAAGGCGCAAAACAGCTCGCAATGGCAGTCGCACTATTACGTCTACCCACTCCTCTACTGGATGGAGATCCTGACGGATTTCCTCTGCTTCGAGCAGACAACCTTCGACGTCGCCTATGTGACCGAGATCGACCCGCTGTGGCAGGATTCCGCGCTCACCTCGATCATTAACCCGGAAGTCGCGCTGTTCTCGAACCCGATCGCAACGGCGGCTTGTGCAGCCGACTGCGTCGCGGCGACCGCCAAGCTCCCGATCGACCAGATGTTCTGGTGCGCGGGCTGCAACGGCGGGATGTATCCCCTGAACGGGCACGTCGCCGCGCACGTCACACCGATCCAGGCCTCACGGCTCGTGGCAGAGCGTATGCTCTACAAGATGCACCGCGAGGCGCTGGCTTGGGGCACGATGGGTTCGAAGGCGCTGTGCCACAAGTATCTGATGCCGGTGATGCGCAAGCAGCAATACCGGCTGCAGATGACCAATCCGATCTCAACCGTGAAAGGCCGCTACGCCTGCGCGCCGGTCGGCGCGACCACCATCATCCCCCAGACCGGCAAGGGCTACCCCGTTAAGGGCGAGGACTTTGGCTACCTCGTCTGGCGCAAACGCAACTGTTGCATGCTGTGAGGACTCCCATGACCTTCGCCCGCACCCTGTCGAACTCGCGGATTGTTCCGATGGCCGGGTTCCTCGCGCTCACCGCCGTCTCGGCAGCGCCCGCTCAACCAATAGACGGCATCGATCCCAAGGCCG
>JAGNNA010000168.1 GCA_017990895.1 Reyranella sp. | reverse complement strand
TAGTATCATGTCTTGTGCATTGCTTCCTTCGGGTTGCTTTTGCTACTCTAATGCAAGCACTGGGGAGTGCTGCTTGGGATTGGGTAGTGGGTCGAGGCAATGAATTGGGGAAGTGGGATTTTCCGCCTGTGGTTCGCGGGCGCCATGCTCTGGATTGCCTATTGGGCGAAGCGCTACGTTTGCATCATCGGCGACTGCGAGGGGCCGACCGACTTGATCGTCGTCGCGCTGGGAGGGGCTGCCTCCATCTGGATAGTGCGAGGGTTTCTCAAGCCCAGGCCTGCCGGTGACGAAGCGCCCTCGACCCCGCGCCGGCCCAGGCGCCAGGGGTCGACGTAGTGCCGCCGACCGACAGTCGCCGATATCGCCTCTCACGAGATAGCTCTTCACCTCCGGTTTCCAACACCGACTGGATGTGAAGGGGCCGGATCCTGTTCCCCGGTCCGGCCAGCCGTCGGCCACCCCACTGGTCGACGGCTACAATTTGGCCGAAGCCGGCGCGCTCACAACTCAGCGTCCATGTCCCGCCTGATGTCCCCGGGCGCCCGTGAGCGGGAGGCGGGCAAGCTGGCTCGACAGGTAAACGATCCGTGCTTCGGAGGAGAGCCACTGTCGCGCCGTCCATTCATCGGTGAACACCCGCAATCGGCGGCGATCGCCGATGCGGCTCTTGAGGAGAACGGCCATATCAAGCAGCAGGGGATCGGGGTCATGTCCGAGGACGATCGCGATGGGTCCCGCGGTCGTCCTGCCGGCCAGGCACGTCGTGGCGACCATGGTCTGCAAATCGTCGCTGCTGAGCTGGATGTCGGCTCGGCTCAAGTCCAGCAGCTTGCCATAGCCGACGGCGCGTTCCGACCACATTGCCGCCCCCAGGGCCATGGCGAAAGACAGATCGTACACGCCCACGCCGCGAACGGTGACCAGGCGTGCCGCCCTGTTGATCGTCCAACCCAACGTACCCATGACGCCCACTCCCTGACTCAATCGCTCCTGCAGCCGGTCGCCCCCTCTTCCCCGGGCACATACTGCAATTTGTCGGGAGTCAGAGTCATCATGTTTCGTCTTCCGGCGGGAAATTGCCTCCTGATGTCACCAATATTGCCTATTTTGTTATTTTCTTCCTGAGCACAATTTTCAGCGACGCTGTGGCGACATTGATCGACAGGCCGCGTCGGCCTTGCTGGGCGTTGCTCCCTTCGATGACGACAACGGAGAGGGTGGGCAGATCACCCCACCACGCACTTCGCCGGCGGCGGCATGCCGTCGAGGACGTAGAAGATGTTTTCCACCGCCTGCACGGCGACCCGCTCCAGCGACTGGCGTGTCGAGCCGCCGATATGCGGGGTGAAGACCACGTTCTTCTGCTTCCATAGCGGATGGTTGGGATCGGGCGGCTCGACGACGAAGGTGTCGAGCGCGGCGCCGGCGAGATGGCCGCTCTCCAGCGCCGCCACGAGGGCCACGTCGTCGACCAGCGGGCCGCGGCCCGCATTCACCAGGAACGTGCCCTTGCGCATGCGGGCGAGCGCCGCCGCGTCGATCATGCGGTCGGTCTCGTCGGTCAGCGGACAATGCAGGCTGACGATGTCTGCCCATTCGAGCAGCTCGCCCAGGACATCGACGCGGCCGACGCCCTCGGGGATCGCATCGGGCGTGAGGTAGGGATCGTAGATCCGGATTTCCAGATCGAACGGCCGGCAGAGCGCGACCAGCGAGGAGCCGACGGCGCCGCAGCCGACGATGCCGAGCTTCGAGCCCGACAGTTCGCGCCCCATGAAGGCCGATTGCGGCCAGGTGCCCTGCCGCAGCGCGGCGTCGAACGGCATCATGTAGCGCAGCACGGAAAGCATCATGCCCAGCGCCAGCTCGGCCACCGACCGGGCATTGGCGCCGTGGGTGCGCAGCACCGCGATGCCGCGCGCGCTGGCCGCCGCGACGTCGATATTATCGTAGCCGACCCCGTGCTTGGACACGACGCGCAGATCCGGCGCCGCGTCGTAGACGGCCGGCGTGATCTTCGTGGTGCGCACCAGGATCGCATGCGTCGGCGCCTCCGACACGGCCGCGATCATCTCGGCCTCGGTGGCACGCGTCGGCAGCATCCGCACATCGGCGCCCCGCGCCTCGAGCAACGCCATCGCGGCGGGCGCCAGCACGTCGGAGTTGATGATGATTCGCGGAGTGTTTTTCATTGAGGCCGCCTTTCCGAGGCAATGTCGGGGATCAGGTTTGGCGGGATTGAATGATGGCGGCAGGAGCCCGCTCAGACGATCTCGCGCACGAAGGAAATGAAGCGCTCCGCGTCGAGCACGATGTCGGCGTTGTTCGGATTGCTCTCCGACCAGACGGTGGCGACGCTGTCGCCGACGGCGAAGTAATAGTCGAGGTCGCGCTGACTGGCGATCCGCATGAACATCGATCCGTGCACGCCACCGCGCGGAAAGATCTCGATCAAGGTCGCACCGGGGCGGCAGAAGAGGATGTTCGTCAGCCCCGCTCCGTGCGGCGCCAGAACGACCCGGGCCTTTCGGAACTTCTCGATCTGCGCCGCCAGCGGCATCTCGCCCGGCCGGATGATCTCGAAGCCGAGGTCCCGCAGCGCCGGCAGGATCGCCTCCTCGTTGAGGAGACGGCGCATCGAGGATTCGTTGCGGGAGACATACAGGAGCCCCGACGCCGACGGATCGGGTGGCGCCGCTTCAGGCACGATCGAGCGAAGATGATCGGAAAAGTCGCGCACGATCCTGCCGACGCGCTGCCCGCCGAATACGATACCCGTGGCATTCAGGCTGGGCCCCCGCACGAGGCGTGCCTTCTTGTGGATCCGCATCGGCGGGTGCGCCGGGAGCAGGTATACAGCCTCGCGCTGGAAGGAGAGCTTGAGCTTCGGCGCAACGACCTGAGCGGGGCCGGCGCCCACCAGGTCGCGCAGGGCGGACGATCGTTCGCAGACGTACATCCTGGCGATGCTGTCGGTCCAATACCGGCAGTAGTTCTTCATCCGCGCCGACGCGAGCGGCAGCACGGCCCGCTGCGGATCCAGGACGACGGCGTGGTCGAATTCCTCGGCGGAAGGAAACTCGTAGGACCGGAAGACCGGCTCAAGAACGACCTGGTTGTGCACGATCGTGTTGCCCGACCGCACATCGACGTAACTGTCTGCGCAATGGAAGGAGTAGATCGGTCCGGTCTCGAACCCCTTCTCGAACACTGGCTCACGATCCGGAAAGGAGCCTCTGATGTGGGTGTGATCCTTCCACGCGGCCGATTCCAGCACCTCGAGGGTAATGCCTTTGGACACCTCGTGGCATCCGACCTCGGCCTTCTTGATGCCGGGGAACAGCTGACGGGCCTCGCTGGCGGAAACCTGGCGCGTCATGCCAGCGGCTCGTTCGCCACGATGTACTCTGTAACCATCGGGCGAGTTTCTACCGCCCGGCCGGCCCGCTCGACAAGCAGGCCCGGTACGCCTTCCTGATCAGCAGTAGGGCGCCGTGCGGGTGCGGTAGCCGTCGTAGTACTGGCTGCCGCAAACGACCTGCTGCTGCACGACGTCGTCGCGATAGCCGTTCTGGCCGCGATTGACGACGGTAACGGTCGTATAGCGCCGGCCGTCGGCCTGGTTGTAACGACCCTGGTTCTGGTAATTATAGGACGGCTGGTTCTGGTAGTAGTAATTCGGCGCCGGCTGACCGTAGGCGTAGCGCGGCGGCGGCGGTGCATAGCCGTTATTGTAATAGGTCGGCGCAGGCTGATAGCCGGTCGGGGGACCGTAGCCATCGCCCTGGCAAGCTGCGGCGGCCATGCCGATGCCCCCAACAAGCACAAGCCTCGCAAAGGTCGTCAGCATATCTCCACCTCCAGTCCACATATGGGCACACGAACATCATCGGAAGCGCTGCGGGCCAAACCAAGGCGGAATTGGCCATTTATTGCGACCGATAACGCTCCACCCGCCCCGGAGTTGCGGGCGCGAAATTCAGTCCGAGAGCGGGCGGCCCTGCACTCGTGCGTTGCTGCGCCACGCCGAGGGCGCGGCGCCAAAACGGTCACGAAACCAGCGTGAGAAGGCGCTGAGCGAGGAGAAGCCCGCCATGTCGGCCAGCGCGCTCAGCGGCCGGTCGGTGTTCGACAAGGTGCGGGTCACGATCCCGGTGCGCACGCCCTCCAGGATGTCGCTGAACGTCTGCCCCTCCTCCGCCAGCCGCCGGTGAAGCAGGCGGCGGTTCATGTTCAACTGCCCCGCCACCAGGTCGGCGGTGCAGCGCCCGGTCGCGAGTTGCAGCGAGATCAACTCGCGCGTCTTGTCGGAGAGCCGCGTGTTGGGCCGCGCCAGCAGGGCGTCGAGATGCTGCCGCGCATAGCGCGCGAGCGCCGGGTCGGCGGCCGGGATGCGGCGATCGAGGTCGCGGCTGTCGCAGACGATGCCGTTGAAGTCGCGCCCGAACTCGACCCTGCCGCCGAACAGCCGGCGATGCGTGTCGCCGCGGCGGGGCGCCTCGTGGATGAAGGAGACGGACGGCCGCCAGTGCGGACCGATCAGCGACTGCAGCACGCGATACAATACTCCGACCGAAAGTTCCGTGCCTTGCCGCAGCGGCACCGGCCGCGGCACGCGGATCTCGACGATGGCCAGGGCAAGGCCGCCGCTCTCCTCCAGCCGCAGGCCGAGCGATTCGTTGTGCAGCGGAATGTAGCGCATCAACGACAGGAGTGCGTCCCGCACCGTCGGCTCCTCCCGCACCAGCAGCCCGATCGGCCCGAGGATCGACAGCGACCGCGTCTCGGCGAGGCGCAGCCCGAAATCCTCTACATCCGCAGCGCGTGCCGAGTTCTCCAGCAGCCGGCGCAGCCCGCCGGCCGGCACCTTCACGTCCGGATCGTCGAGGCAGCGCCGGTCGATGCCGGCCTCCTTCAGCAGGCGCAGCGGGTCGAGCCCCAGCGACCGGGCGAGTTCCGGATAGGAGGTGAGACAGGCGCTGCGGATGAAGTCGGTCACGGTTCGGTCGCGGCAGACGGGTTGAGCATCCTGCCCGAACTGTCAATTCCGTGTCCCCGATTGTCAAATGCCCGGTCTGGCATGCGGCTATCCTCGGGAAAATTCCCGGAGGAAACATGACCTATCAATCGATCGGCGTCCGCAAGCTCAGCCCCACGATCGGCGCCGAGATTTCCGGAGTCGATCTCTCGCTGCCGCTGGGCAACCAGCAGTTCGACGAGGTTCACCGGGCGCTGATGGACAATCTCGTGATCTTCTTCCGCGACCAGAAGATGAGCATCGAGAGTCACAAGGCGTTCGGCCGGCGGTTCGGCCCCCTGCACGTCCATCCCAACGCACCGATCGGCCTGCCCGAGCATCGCGAGATCCTGGTGATCAAGGCCGACGAGAACTCGAAGCGGGTCGCCGGCGAGGAGTGGCACAGCGACGTGTCCTGCGATCCCGAACCGCCGATGGGCTCGATTCTGTATCTCACGGAGGTGCCACCCGACGGCGGCGGCGCCACACTGTTCGCCAACATGTATCGCGCCTACGAGACGCTGTCGCAGCCGATGCAGAAGATGCTCGTCGGCCTCACGGCCATCCACGACAGCGCCAAGGCGCACAGTTTCCGCAACAAGGCGTCCGACCGTGCCGACATGGCGTTCCCCGCCAGCGAGCATCCGATCGTGCGGACCCACCCGGAAACCGGTCGCCCCGCACTCTATGTCAGCCGCGGCTTCACCGTCCGCATCCCGCAGTTGAAGCGCCACGAGAGCGACGCGGTCCTGGAGATGCTCTACCGCCACATCGAGACGCCTGAGCTGCAGTGCCGCTTCGACTGGCAGGCGAACTCGGTCGCCTTCTGGGACAATCGCTGCACCCAGCATCACGCGCTGTTCGACTACTTCCCGAACCGGCGCTACGGTCACCGGGTCACCATCTGCGGCGACAAGCCGTTCCACTGGGGTTGACCATGAAGCGCCGACTGTTCCTGGCCGCCGCCGCAATGCTACCCGCGGCCGCGGCTGGTGCCGACGCCTATCCGTCGAAGACCATCCGCGTTGTGCTGCCGGGACCGCCGGGGGGCCTGCTCGACGTCGCCGCGCGCGCCTTGTCCGAGGCCATGCAGCGCGAGCTCGGCCAAACCTGGCTGATCGACCCGCGGCCCGGCGCCAACGGCATCCTGGCGGCACAGCTGGTGCTCGGCGCGCCGGCCGACGGCTACACGCTCTACCTCACCGTGTCGGGCCACGTCGTGCTGAACCTGCTGATGCGCGCGCCCTTCGACGCCATGGCCGACTTCAGGCCGATCGCCATGGTGGGCGTGAGCAGCGCGCTGATCTGCGTGCCGCCAACCTCGCCCGCCAATACGATCGCGGAGTTCGTGGCACTGGCGCGGGCCAATCCGGGCAAACTCAACTATCTCAATCCGGGCAACGGCACCGGCGCGCACCTGATCCCCGAGCAATTCCGGATCAAGTACGGCATCGACATCACGTCGATCTCCTACAAAGGCCTGCCGCCCGGCGTGCAGGACCTGCTGGGCGGACGCCTCGATCTCGGCGTCGTCAGCACCGTGCTGGCGGGGCCGCACGTCAAAGCGGGCCGGCTGAAGGCGATCGGGGTGGTGGGCCTCAAGCGCGACCGCGATCTGCCCGACGTCGCGACCATGGAAGAACAGGGCGAGGGCGACCTGCAGGTCCAGTCGTCGATCCCGATCCTCGGGCAGAAGGGCCTTCCCGATGCAATCGTCGAGCGGCTGAACAAGGCGGTCAACAAGGCACTGGCCGATCCCGAGGTCCGCGCCCGCCTCGCTCACGCCAACATCGATCCGATGCCCATGACTCCCCGCGAGCTCGACGAGGCGATGCGCCGCGAGCATGAACGGCTCGGCAAGCTCATTCGCCAGCTCGGCATCACGGCCGACGGTGTCTAGGCCCGGCTGCTGCGCCACGCCGCCGGGGACTGGCCCATCCTGCCACTGAAGGCGCGCGAGAAAGCGGCGACGTCAGAGTAGCAGGTGGTGACGGCGATATCGGCGATGGGGAGGTCGGTGTCGCGCATCAGCTGCTGCGCGACCTGGACGCGGACCTCGGCGATGAGATCGCGGATCGAGGTGCCGCGTTCGGCGAGGCGACGATTGAGAGTGCGCCGGCCGAGGCCCAGGGCGGAGGATACGACGTCAACGCCGACGATACCTCGCGCCATCCCGCCGATGATCGCCCGCCGGGCGAGGACCGCGATGTCGAGTTCCTCGCCTGCCGCCGGACCAAGCGGCGACGCGGCCAGTCCCTTTGGCGTCGGCGCGGGCCGCCGCGGCAGCCAGGACGGATCGAAATGCACGGCGCTCTGTGGCGCGCCGAAGCAAAGCGGCGCCAGGAAGAATTCATCGTAGGGCCGGCGGTCGGCCGGCGCGCGATGGGCGAAGGTCACGCGCAGCGACGTCCAGTTCGGGCCCCCCAGAAATCGCAGGATGTTGACCAGCACCGCCAGCGAGAAGTCCTCGAGATGCAAGGTACCGCGGCGGTGATAGGCATAGGGCGTGATGCTGAAGCAGGCGCCGTCGGGACCGGTCGAGAGGGCCGGCACCAGCGCCTCGCCGTTCAGATGCAGGTTCATCGTGAGGCCGCGCAGCGCCCGCTCGACCGTGAGGGCGCCGCACAGCAGGCGGGCCAGCGGTGCGCCCAGCGCGGCCGGCCCCACCGGCTGGGCGAGCAACAGCCCGAGATGCGGACAGTCCGCGGCCTCGCCGCAGCGCGCCACGAGATCGAGCAGCCGGTCGACGGGCCAGCGATTGTCGGGATGGCTGAAGCAGTCAGGCGGCAGGCCGGCCTCGGCGATCAGCGGCTCCAGCGGAACCCCGAACCGCCCCAGCAGCGCTTCCAGACCGAACATCGGCCCTACACGCATGGTGCGAGCTGCAGAGTCGCTGCGGCGGGCGGGCGGGCCGAGTTCTTCGGAGGTCGCGAGAATGGTCACGTTGCGCGGAAGATTGCACTTTTGGCGCAAACTGTCATGGCCTCCCGCAAGACGCTTTGGCACACCACCGAGGCGAGATCGTTCCCCTCGAATTGGCCGGAGAAGCCATCGTGTATCGGATGTTGGCGGCTGCTGCGCTCGTCGTCCTGGGTGTGCCCGCCTGTGCGGGTGCGGCGACGGCGGAGCCGGCGGCCGCCCACACTGTCGCGGCGACCGATCCCAACCCCTGGCGATTCCAGATCGCCAGCTACGGCTGGCTGATGAGCGTGAGCGGCAGCACGACCTCGCACGGCCAGACCGTCGACACCAATGCGAGCTTCATCGACCTCTTGCAGAAGAGCGATTCGCTGATCGGCTTCATGGGGTATGTCGAGGCCGACAACGGACCGGTCGGCGTCTACGCCGATCTCGTCTTCACCAGGATGGGCTTCACCACCGGCCAGGCCGCCTATCGCAATCCGGTCGACGGCCTGAAGCTCAGCACGACGGCCAATGCCGCGCTCACGATGCAGATGTTCATCGCCGAATTGGGCGGAGTCTACCGGCTCGCGCGCTGGGGCGACGACGGCAGCGGCGCGACGACGTTCGAAGCCATCGGCGGCTTCCGCTACTGGAACGTCAAACTGGTGGGCACCTTCGACGCGCTGCTCACCGCCGACACGACGCGCTTCAACCTCCCCCGCAGCGGCGGCTTCGCGCTGGCCGACAGCGGCACCACGGCCTGGGTCGATCCACTCGTTGGCCTGCGCCTGCGCCACCAGCTCGCGCCCAACCAGACGATCACTGTGCGTGGCGACATCGGCGGCTTCAACCTGCAGAACTCGCTGAGCTGGCAGGCGCTCGCCGTCTATTCCTACGACTGGCAGATGAGCGGCTACCAGATCGCCGCCCTCGCGGGCTTCCGCGCGCTCGGCGTCAACTACAACAGCGGCAGCGGCGCCACCGCCTTCGGCCTCAACGAGGTCTTCTACGGCCCCGTCCTGGGCGTGAGTTTCCGGTTCTGAAAGAGAGAGGTTCGATCATGGCCATCAATCGTCGCAACGCCACCTTGGGCGGTCTCGCCGGCACACTCTCCGCCTTGGGCGGTCTTCTTCCCTCCACCGGGGCGCAGGCGCAGGAAGGCGTGCCGGTGCTCGGCGGGCTGGAGGAGTTCTGGCTGGCGACCGATGCCTATGTCTATGGCTACCCGCTGGTCACCATGGAGATGACGCGGCGCATCATGACCAACGTCGCCGCCCCCGCCGGCACGCGCGCACCGATGGGCCAGTTCGCGCGCATCCGCGAATATCCCAACGCCGCCTTCCGCGATGTCACCACGCCCAACGCCGACACGCTCTACACGACCGCCTGGGCCGATGTCGGCCAGGAGCCGTGGGTGCTCAGCCTCCCCGACATGAGGGGCCGCTATTACTTGTTCCCGATGCTCGACGGCTGGACGAGCGTCTTCCAGGTGCCCGGCGCGCGTACCACCGGCACGGGCGCGCAGACCTATGCCATCACCGGCCCGGGCTGGAAGGGCACGCTTCCCGCGGGCGTCAAGGAATACAAGTCGCCGACCAGCCTCGTCTGGCTGCTGGGCCGGATCTACTGCACCGGCACGCCGGAGGACTATGCCGCCGTCCATGCGCTCCAGGACCAGTGCAAGCTGGTGCCGCTCAGCGCCTGGGGCAAGGACTACACGCCGCCCGCCGCCACGGTCGATCCCAAGGTCGACATGAAGACGGCGGTCCGCGAGCAGGTGAACGCCCTCGACGCCGTCTCCTACTTCACCCTGCTGGCCGAGCTGATGAAGACCAACCCGCCGACGCCGGCCGACGCCGCCGCCGTCGCGCGCTTCGCCCGAATCGGGCTGGTGCCCGGCCAGGACTTCGACAAGAGCAAGCTCAATGCCGACTTCGTGGCGCGCATCCCGCACGCCGCCTTCGACCGCATCATGCTGCAGCTCAAGGTCGGCAAGCCGGTGAAGAACGTGAACGGCTGGCTCTACGACACGGTCACCGGCCTCTACGGCACCGACTATCTCAACCGTGCGCTGGTCACGGCGATCGGCCTGGGCGCCAACCGACCGCAGGACGCGATCTATCCGATGTCGATGAAGGACGCCAGCGGCAGCGACTATGACGGCAAGAACAAGTACGTGATGCGCTTCGCCAAGGGCCAGCTGCCGCCGGTCAAGGGCTTCTGGTCGCTCACCATGTACGATGCCGACTACTTCTTCGTCGCCAACCCGATCAACCGTTACTCGATCAGCGCACGACAGAAGCTGAAGGCCAATGCCGACGGTTCGACCGACCTCTACATCCAGAACGAGTCGCCCGGCGCCGACAAGGAATCGAACTGGCTGCCCGCGCCCAAGGGCAGGTTCCAGCTGATGCTGCGCCTCTACTGGCCCATCGAGACGCCGCCCTCGATCATCGACGGCACCTGGTCCCCGCCGCCGGCGAAGAAGGTCGGCTGAGCACTGCCGGCTTTCGCCGATCGAACCGGCGGCGGCCCCGTTGCCATCCCCGTCGCCGGAGTCCTAGTATTGAATTTCGTAATCGAAATTCGATATATCGGCTCACATGGCAACCGCCCGGCATCAGGAGTTTCTCGCCGGTCTGATCCGGCTGCACGTCCTTCACCACGCCGTGGAGGGCGAATTCTTCGGGAACTGGATGCTCGAGGAACTGCGGGAGCATGGCTACGGCATCGGCCCGGGCACGCTCTATCCGATGCTGCATGCA
>JAGNNA010000167.1 GCA_017990895.1 Reyranella sp. | reverse complement strand
ACACCGAGATCGCGACCATGTCGGCGCGCAAGCTGCGGCCGCATCGCCGCCGCGTGCAGATCGTCTTCCAGGATCCCTACCGCTCGATGAACCCGCGCATCACCGTGGGCGAGTTCATCATCGAGGGGCCGATGAACTTCGGCCTCGGGCGCCAGGAGGCGATGGCCCGCGCGCGCAAGCTCATGGAGACGGTACGGCTCGATCCCAACTCGCTCGACCGCTTTCCCCACCAGTTCTCCGGCGGCCAGCGCCAGCGCATCTGCATCGCCCGCGCGCTCGCCATGGAGCCCGAACTGCTGATCGCCGATGAGGCCGTTTCGGCGCTCGACGTGTCGGTGCAGAAGCAGGTGCTGGAACTGCTGGACGAGATCCGCGTCCGTCTGAACCTCGCCGTGCTCTTCATCACCCACGACCTGCGCGTCGCCGCGCAGATCTGTGACTACGTCGCCGTGATGAGCAAGGGCCGCGTCGTCGAATACGGCTCGGCCGAGCAGGTCTTCGGTTCGCCCAAGGCCGACTACACCAAGGCCCTGTTCGCCGCGGCCCCCGGCCGCCACTGGGAATTCGGCAAGTTCGCCGCTTGAAGCCCTTTCCATTCTCCTCCGCCTCTCGGGGGCGGAGGAGAATGGGACCCGTTACTTCTTCGCCAGCAGGCCGGCCAAGCCGGTATAGGTTTCGGGCCGCAGTGTTCGCAGCTGCGCCTTCAGGTCGGGCCCGACCTCGAGCCCGTCGATGAAGGTGGCGAAATCGGCTAGCGTCACCTGCCGGCCGCGCGTCAGCGCCTTCAGCTTCTCGTAAGGCATCTCGACCCCGGCGACGCGCAGCACCGTCTGGATCGCCTCGGCCAGCACTTCTGGGTGTGCCCTCAGCGCCTCGGTGAGCGCCGCCTCGTTCACGCTCACCTTGCCGAAGCCGCGCAGCAGCGCGCCGTAGCCGATCAGCGCATGGGCGAAGGCCGTGCCGAAGGTGCGGGCGACCGTCGAGTCCGAGAGGTCGCGCTGCAGACGCGAGATTGGCAGCTTGCGCGAGAGATGTTCGAACAGCGCATTGGCGACGCCGAAATTGCCCTCGGCGTTCTCGAAGTCGATCGGATTGACCTTGTGCGGCATCGCCGACGAGCCGATCTCGCCTTCCTTCGGCTTCTGCGTCACCCAGCCGTCGGAGATGTAGCGCCACATGTCCTGCGACAGGTCGATCAGGATGGTGTTGATGCGACGCAGCGCGTCGAACATTTCCGCGAACGTGTCGTGCGGCTCGATCTGGGTCGTCACCTCGTTGAGCGCGAGCCGCACCGGATGCGGGCCTGCGGCGCCTGGTGCGTTCAGCCGTTCGACGAAGTCGTGCGCGAACGCCAGCCAGTCGACCTGCGGCAACGCCACCGTCTGGGCGTTGTAGTTGGCCGACGGGCCGCCCCACTTCACCAGGATCGGGTTGTGGCTCAGCGTCGCTACCTGGCGGGCAAGACGCGCCGCAAAGACGTTCATCTCCTTGCCGAAGGTCGTGGGCGTCGCGCTCTGGCCGTGGGTGCGCGCCAGCATGGCGGTGTCGGCGTGCTTGCGGGCGAGGCCCTCGATCTCCTTCGCCACCTTTCCGAGCGACGGCAGCATGACCGCCTCCACCGCACCGCGCAGGCAGAGCGCATGGGCCGTGCTGTTCACGTCCTCCGAGGTCAGCGCGAAATGCACCCACTCCAGCACGTCGGCGAGGCTCGAATCCTTGAGCTTCAGCTTGATGAAGTATTCGACCGCCTTCACGTCGTGGTTGGTCGCGGGGATGCCGGCATGACCCTCGCGCTCGAACTTGCGGATGATTCGCGCATCCTCGACGGAGATGTCCGGCAAAGCCTTCAGCAACCCTTTTTCGGCGGCCGTGAGCAGGCGAATGGGGACGCCCCGGGTCTCCGGAAGGGCGGCGAGATACTCGCACTCCACGAGGACCCGCATCTTCATGAGGGCGTATTCGCTGAAATAGCCGGCCAGCGCCTCGGAGGTGGTGCGATAGCGGCCGTCGACGGCACTGACGGCGGTTAGGGAATCGAGCTGCATGCCGGTCCCATAGCACAGGCGGCCGGGCGCTGCTTGCCGTCCCGGGGATGGCAGGTCCAGACTGGCCTCATGGCTTCTGCTTACCTCGAAGACGCTTCGTTCAACCAGTCGCCGGCTTTTGGCGACATCGACCTGTTCTCGGCTGACCGGCCGCTCGCCGAGGCGACAGAGCGCGCGGGGCTCGACCTCGCTTCCCTGTCGGCCTGCGGCCGCGACTACGGCGCGGCCGAGACTCTCGACCTCGGGCGCCTCGCCAACGAGAACCCGCCCCGGCTGCGCACCATGGACGGCAAGGGCAACCGCCTCGACCTGGTCGAATTCCATCCCGCCTATTACGCGCTGATGCGGAAGAGCATCGGCCACGGCATCCACGCCTCCGCCCATGACGGCAGCGACCGGCCCGCACCGATGGCGGCGCGCGCCGTCCGCCTCTATCTCGCGACCCAGGCCGAGAGCGGCCACATGTGCCCGATCACCATGACGCACGCCTGCGTCGGCGCGCTCCGCGCCGAGCCGGCGCTGCTCGCGAAGTGGCTGCCTAAGATCCAGACCCGGACCTACGATCCGCGGGCGCTGCCGTGGTGGGAGAAGACCGGCGTGACCCTGGGCATGGGCATGACCGAGCGCCAGGGTGGCACCGACGTGCGCGCCAACATCACGAGCGCGGCCGCGCGCGGCGACCATGTCGAGATCAGCGGCCATAAATGGTTCATGTCGGCGCCGATGTGCGACGCGTTCCTGGTGCTGGCGCAAGCAGAAGGCGGCCTCACTTGTTACCTGATGCCGCGTTACCGGCCCGACGGCTCGCAGAACGCGATCCGCTTCCAGCGACTGAAGGACAAGCTCGGCAACAAGTCGAATGCCTCGTCCGAGGTCGAGTTCCACGGCGCCTGGGCCGAGCAGGTGGGTCCCGAAGGCGCCGGCGTCCGCACCATCATCGAGATGGTGAATCTGACGCGCCTCGACTGCGCCATCGCCTCCGCCGGCCAGTCGCGCATCGCGCTCAGCCAGGCGCTGCACCACATCCGCAACCGCTCGGTCTTCCAGCGGAGACTGGCCGACCAGCCGGCGATGCGTGCCGTCGCCGGCGACATGGCGCTGGAGCTCGAGGCGCAGGTGGCCCTCGTGTTCCGCCTGATCCGCGCCGCCGAGCATGCGGCCCACGATCCGCGCGAGGCAGCCTATGCCCGGCTGCTCACGCCCGCCGTGAAGTTCCTCGTCTGCAAGAGCACGCCGCAGCTCGTCTATGAATCGCTCGAGTGCCTGGGCGGCAACGGCTACACCGAGGATCTGCCGCTGGCTCGCTACTTCCGCGAATCGCCGCTCAACGCGATCTGGGAGGGCTCGGGCAACGTCATGGCCCTCGACGTGCTGCGCGCCGCCGGCCGGCATCCGGAGGCGGCGACCGACACGCTGTCACGCCTCGTGCGCACCGCCGACCAGGCCTTCATGGCGGGGCCGCTCGCACAGGCGCTGGAACAAACGTTGAAGTCGGGCGCTGCCGAACGCCGCGCGCGCTTCCTGTGCGAGAGCCTGGCCAAGCTCGCCGCCGTGGCCGCGCTTGTCGAAGCGGGTTCGCCCTTCGCCGCACTCTATGCCGAAACTCGGCTGGGCGGCTCGCCCTTCGCGCAGTTCGGCAGCGCCGACCTCGGCGGCAGCGAGACGGCGCTGATGGATCGCGCGCTGGCGGCCTAACGGCTCGCAGGCACGCGCGACTGCCACGGCCTCAGCAGCAGCATGCCGCCCATTCACGATGCCGTAGACGGCGAGCCCGATCCCCATCGCCCAGAAGAGCGCATCGAGCCCCTGCCCTAGCTCGATCGCGAGCCACCCCCCGCCGACAGTGACGACCAGGCGCACCAGCACGGCCGCGACCGGCACACCCATGCGGCCGGCGCCCTGGCTGCCGAAGTGGAGCGTCAGGCCGAGACCGTAGAGGATGTAAAACGGGGCTGCCCGCGTGAGATAGCCGACGCAGGCGGCGATCGTCGCGGGATCGCTCGTGAACAGAAGCGACCACTGCTCCGGCAGGAGTGCGATGGCGCCGCCCAGCGTGCCGATCACCGCGGCCGCGAACACGCTGCCGGTCCAGGCGACACGGCGCGCCCGTGTCCAACCATTGGCGCCGGCGGCAACGCCGATCAGGGTCAGCATGCCGGTTCCGATGCCGTAGGAAATCGCGCCCATCAGATTCTCGAGCCGCGAGCCTATGGCGTACCCCGCGAGCGCCGACGTGCCGAAGCGGCCGACCAGGCCGGTCAGCACCATCGTGCCGATGCCGCCGACCACGGTGACGGCCGACGAAGCGAGGCCGACGCCCATGATCTCCGCGAACAGGCGGTGCTGCAGGCCACGCCCGCCCAGCGAGGGCACGAAGCCCAGCCGCCCGCCCCAGATCGCGCGCGCCGACAAAGCGAGCGACACGGCGGAGGCCGCGATGCCTGCCGCCGCGACGCCCGCGAGGCCCCAGCCCGGCCAGCCGCCGATGCCGAGCCCCAGCAATGCCGCCAACGGCACGTAGACCGCCGAGCCCACGACGCCGAACCGCGCCGCTAGGGCCGGGCTGCCCACGCCCCGCAGGATGGCCGACGCGAAGTTGGTCGCCCACACCAGCACCCCGCAGCTGAACCATAGGTCGCCGTAGGCGCGTGCCTCTCGCAGCACCACGCCTTCGCCGCCCATCATGCGGTAGAGGAGCGGCGACGCCGTCCACGCGAACAGGGCGCAGAGCACGCCGAAGGCGAGCGCCAGCACCAGCGCGTGGATCACCAGTGCCTCGGCGTCCTCGCGCCGGCCGCCGCCCAGCGCGCGGGCCATGGAGGCGGCGACGGCGCCGCCCAGCCCGCCCGAGGAGACGTTCATCACCATGACGACGAACGGATAGACCAGCGCGAAGGCCGCCAGCGCACCGCTGCCCAGCCGGCCGACCAGCCAGATCTCGGCCAGCACGACGGCGATCTGCACCACCATGAACGCGGTCGTGGGGCCGGCGAGCCGCAGCAGGGAGCGCCCGATGGGCGCGACGAGGAGAGGATGGGACACGAGGGGATTCCGGGAAGAGCGGCAGCGGCGACGACGATGTGCCCGGCCCGTGGCGGGACGCGCGAGGCAGGATCGTTAGAGTCGCGAACGCATATGCGGAATCTCCAGCAAGGCCTGCACTATGACCTCGCATACGAGCCACGACAACCTGTGCGCTTTGCCCGCCGGTGCTGCATCGTTACACTCCGGCTCAGCGTTCCAGCCAATGTTCAGCGGGTAACTCTTTCAGATGAAAAAGATCTTCACGGCGTGCCTCGGCACGGAGACCAATACTTTCGCTTCGATCCCGACCGGGCTCGGCCTGTTCGAGGAGACCTGCCTGTTCCGCAAGGGCAGCTACGGCGACAAGGTCCCGATGTTCGGTGCGCCGCTCGACGTCTGGCGCAAGCGCTCCGAGGCCAAGGGCTGGCAGGTGGTCGAGAGCCTCTGCGCCTTCGCCCAGCCGGCCGGCAAGACGGTGAAGAAGGTCTACGAGGCGTTCCGCGACGAGATCATCGCCGACCTGAAGGCCGCCATGCCGGTCGACGCCGTGTTCCTGTCGATGCATGGCGCCATGGTGGCCGAGGGCTATGACGACTGCGAAAGCGACCTGCTCGCCCATGTGCGCAAGGTGGTCGGGCCGGACGTGCCGGTCGGCGTCGAGCTCGACCTCCACTGCAACATCGGCGAAGGCACGATGCGCGACGCCACGGCGCTGGTCCTGTTCAAGGAATATCCGCACGTCGACGTGTCGGACCGTGCCGACGATCTGTTCAACGTCATGGAAGGCGCCATCGAGGGCCGCACAAGGCCGGTGATGGCGACCTGGGACTGCCGCATGATCGGCGTGTTCCACACCACGCGCCAGCCGATGCGTGGCTTCGTCGACAAGCTGATGGCCATGGAGGGCAAGGACGGCGTGCTCTCGCTCTCCGTCGCCCACGGCTTCCCATGGTCGGACATCAGGGAGATGAGCAGCCGCATCATCGCCATCACCGACGGCGACAAGGCGAAGGCCGAGAAGCTCGCCAGGGAGCTGGGCCAGGAATTCTTCGCCATGCGCGAAGCCACCCAGCCGCCCTATGTGACGCTGGAAGCCGCCATGGCGCGGGTCAGCTCGCATAACCTGCCCAAGCCGATGGTGCTGGCCGACGTGTCGGACAATGCCGGCGGTGGTGCCGCCTCGGATTCGACCTTCATCCTGAAGGCGCTGCTCGACGGCAAGGTGAAGGACGCGGCCGTCGCCATGTTCTGGGATCCGGGCGCCGTGAAGCTGGCCTTCGAAGTGGGCGAAGGCGCCGAGCTCGACATCCGCCTCGGCGGCAAGCTCGGCCCGCAGTCCGGCGCGCCGGTCGATGCGCGTGCCAAGGTGCTGAAGCTCGAGAAAAACGTGTTCATCCAGTTCGGCGGCGCCCGCAAGGGCACCAGCCCGATCGGCGATGCCGCCGCCCTGCAGATCGAGGGTGTCACGGTGATCGTCAATTCCACACGCTCGCAGTGTCACAGCCTCGACTGCTTCACCAAGCTCGGCATCGATCCCTCGACCAAGAAGGTCGTCGTCGTGAAGTCGATGCAGCACTTCCACGCCGCCTATGCGCCGATCGCCAGCGAGGTGGTCTATGTCGCCGCGCCCGGCGCGCTGGTGCCGGACTGGTCGCTGCTGCCCTACACCAAGGCCGACAAGACGCAGTGGCCCTTCGTCGCCAACCCGCACGCGTGAGGCGGCTCGCCTTCGCAAGCCTGGTGGCCGCGACGACGGCAAGCGTCGCGGCCGCGCAATCACCAAACGGCGTGCGGACGCTCGACCCGCCCGGCGCCATCAAGGCCAATGGCACGTGGAGCCTCGGCGTCCGGGCCGGCGACTTCGTCTTCGTCGCCGGCATGCAGGGCGTCGATCCCGCAACGAACAGACTGGTCGAAGGCGCCGAAGCGCGCATCCGTCAGGCGTTTCTGAACATCAGGCTGATTGCCCAATCGGAAGGCGCGACACTGCAGGATTGCGTGCGACTCACGATCCATGTGAGCGACCTCGCCGCCATCGCGCCGCTGGTCGACAAGGTGCAGGCCGAACTCTGGGGCAAGCCGCCCTACCCTCCGCGTACCATGTTCGAGGCGAAGAAGCTGTTCGACGGCGACATCATCGAGATCGACAGCATCTTCTATGCGCCGCTGAAGAAGTGATCTCATTGGAGCGCGCCACTCCAGTGGCGCAATCAAGCTCATGAGCGCCACTGGAGTGGCGCGCTCCATTCAAACACCTCTATCGCGGCAGGGCCGCCTGCTCGACAGCAGGCATGACGGCCGTGCCTTTCGTCTTCTTCTCCTTGGCCTGTGCCGTCCGCGTCGGGTCATAGCGGCGTTCGAGCCAGCGTTGGGCGCGGTCCCACAGCGTCGTCAGCACGAGATAGTAGACGCCAGCGGCGGCGAAGACTTCGAGCACGTCGAACTTGATCTGCATGATCATCTCGGCGCGCCGCATCAGCTCCTCCATCGAGATCACCGAGGCGATCGACGTGGCCTTCAGCAACCCGTTCACCGAATTGCCCAGCGCCGGCAGGATGATCCGCGTGGCCTGGGGCAGCAGCACCTTGCGCAGCGCCAAAGAGCGCGACAGACCCAGTGCCTTGGCGGCATCGTGCTGGCCGGCCGGGATGGCCAAAAAGCCACCGCGGATAATCTCGGCCATATAGGCTGCTTCGTTCAACACCAGCGTCACGATCACCGAGGTCAGCACGCCGAACTTGATGCCGAGCTGCGGCAGGCCGGAATAGATCATCACCATCTGGATCAGGAGCGGCGTGCCGCGGAAGAACCAGATGTAGCCCTGCGCGATCCTGCTGACCGGGCCATTACGCGAGGCCCGCATCAGCGCCACGGCGAGCCCCAGGATCAGTCCGCCCGCCAGGCCCGCCACGGTGAGGCCTGCGGTCACCAGCACACCAACCAGCAGGAACTGGTTGGTCAGAGCCGCGTAGAAGTCGCCGACGTCGAAGCCCCTCATGATGCGACCGTTGCGATCTTAGGTCGGGCCGGGGCCGCGGATCGCAAAGGCCTCGACCGGCAGCTTGGTCAGACCGTACTTGTCGAGCAGCTTGTCATAGTAGCCGTCCTTCTTGAGCTCGGTGAGCGCGGCCGCGACCTTCTCCGCCACGTTCCTGTTGCGATACATCTGCGTCGTCGGCGCGCTGCCCAGGCCGGTCGCGGTGATCTCGATCAGGCCGCGGCGCTTGATCTCGACCGCCGTCACGTCGATCAGGATCGCGGTCTCGACCTGGCCGGCGCGCAGCGCGGCCAGCACGTCGGTGGCGGTCTTGAAGGTCAGGATCTCGATCGGCTTGGCGCCCTTGGCGACCTGCTCCTTGTCGGCGCCGCGCAGCCAGCGCTCCTGGTAGGAATTCACTTCGACGCCCGCCTTGCGTCCGGCCAGCGATGCCGCATCGGTAAGCTTGAGCGGCGAATTCGCCATGACCGTGAGCGCAATGGTCTGCTGCGCATAGGGCACCGTGTAGGCGATCTTCGAGCGTTCCTCGGTCCAGAACATGCCGGTATTCACGCCATCGAAGCGGCCGCTCTGCATCGCCGGGATCATCGGCGGAAAATCCATGCGGATCAGTTCGAGCGGAATGCAGAGCTTCTTGGCGATCTCACGCATGAGTTCCACGTTCAGCCCCTGCAATTCCCCCTTCTCGTCGACGAACTGCTGCGGCGGCAGCGTCGGATTGATCGACATCTGCAGCTTGCCCGCCGTCACCAGGTCGGAATTGGCGATGGCCGGCTTGCAGTCTTGCGCCAGGGCAGGCGCGGCGGCGAGGCCGAACGACAGAAGAAGTGCGGGGAGCCAACGAGCGCGCATGACAGTCACCCTTGCTTGAGCGTGCCGGCGACGAACGCTCGGCACAGGGCTTGCAGCGGGTCCGGTCGAACCTCGCACCCGAACCCGCGACTGAAATTGCAATAACGGTGCCACCGAAGGAGACGACGATGTCCGAGCAGTTCGATTGGCGCAGCGCCGCAGCGGCGCGCGGACTGAAAGTGACGGACCTTGCGGAGCATGTGGCGACGTTGATCGAAGGGATCGACCTCGCCGATGATCACGACGAGGAGATGATCGCCATCATCCGCGCCGCCTGCGTGGCGCGCACTCTTTTGCTGTTCCGCAGGCAGGGGGACCTTTCACCCGCGGGCTACCTCGCCTTCGCCAACCGCTTCGGCGGCCGGCCCGACCTGCACTCGCTGCGGCACTATTGCCTGCCCGGGCATCACGAGATCTTCGTGGTCGGCAACGTGCACGAGGAGCAGGCGAAGGTCGGCTCACCCAAGGTCGGACTCAACTGGCACACCGACCACTATCACCTGCCCGAGCCCGGCCTGTTCACCTACCTGCATGCGATCCAGGTGCCGGAAGGCCAGGGCGACACGCGCTACGCCAACGGCATCGCCGCCTACGAGGCCCTGCCCGAGGTCAGGCGCGCCGAGATCGACGGGCTGAAGGTACTGCACAGCCGGGCCCGCCTGTTCCGCAACCTCTTCCCGGAAGCGACGGAGGAGGAGGCGGAAGCCGAGCGCCGCAAGATTCCCGACGTCGTGCACCCGTTGGTCCGCACCCATCCGGAGATCGGCAAGCGCGGCCTTTATCTCGGCGGCGAATGGGGCTCCTGCATCGACGGGATGCCGGCGGACGAGGCGCAGGCGCTCTACGATGAGCTGCTGGGCCACATGATCCAGGACCGCTTCTCCTACCAGCACCGCTGGCAGCCGGGCGACGTGCTGATGTCCGACAATCGCTGCAGCCTCCATCGGGCCAGCGAATGGGACGAGGCGACCCAGGTGCGCCGCCTGCACCGCATCATCATGATCGACGACAAGGCGCCTTACTGAAGCGACGAAAAGTCCTGTATTTCAGGGCGTTTACAGCGCTTCGACTCATTGGTATGTTCCGCCCCGTCGCGGCCCGGGATGGCCGTTTTGTCGTTTTAGATCAACGGCTTAATGGCATCCCGCCCCGGCGCGAGGGCAGCGATTCATGAAGATTCTCACCGGCAACAGCAATAAACCGCTGGCCGAGGCCATTTCCGCCAAACTGGCCTTGCCGCTGGTCAAGGCCAACATACGCCGCTTCTCCGACAATGAGATCTTCGTCGAGATCCTGGAGAATGTTCGCGGCGAGGATGTTTTCGTCATCCAGTCGACGAGCTTCCCGGCCAACGACCATCTGATGGAACTGCTGATCACCATCGATGCGCTGCGTCGCAGTTCCGCCCGCCGCATCACCGCGGTGATCCCCTATTTCGGCTATGCACGCCAGGACCGCCGTACCGGTTCGCGCACGCCGATCTCGGCCAAACTGGTCGCCAACCTGATCACCCATGCCGGCGCCCATCGCGTGCTGACGCTCGACCTGCATGCCGGCCAGATCCAGGGCTTCTTCGACATCCCGCTCGACAATCTCTACGCCGGCCCGGTCTTCTCCAAGGACATCAAGGAGACGTTCTCCAACCGCAGCCTCACCGTCGTGTCGCCCGACACCGGCGGCGTGGTCCGCGCCCGCGCCATCGCCAAGCGCATCGACGCCGACCTCGCCATCATCGACAAGCGCCGCGAGGCGGCCGGCGTCAGCGAGGTCATGAACGTGATCGGCGACGTGAAGAACCGCGACTGCATCCTGA
>JAGNNA010000166.1 GCA_017990895.1 Reyranella sp. | reverse complement strand
TGGATCGCGAGCTGCTGCGGACGCCGGCCCGCATGGTGGGAGATCCAGTCGAAATAGGGAATCGCAGTCATCAGTTCACGCCTTTGGTGAAGCCCTCCCAGTAGGGCTCGCGCAGCTCGCGCTTCAGGACCTTGCCGGCGCCGGAGAGCGGCAGGGGCGTGTCGCGGAAGTCGACGCTGCGCGGACATTTGTAGCCTGCGATGCGGCTGCGGCAATGGTCGATGATATCTTCAGCCGTCAGCGCGGCGTCCGGTCTGGGCACGACGATGGCGTGGACCCGTTCTCCCCATCGCTCGTCGGGAATGCCGATCACCGCCACCTCGGCGACGCCGGGGGCCGTCGAGATCGCATTCTCGACCTCCGCCGAATAGACGTTCTCGCCACCGGAGATGATCATGTCCTTCAGCCGGTCGACGATGAATACGAAGCCTTCCTCGTCCATGGCGGCGCCGTCGCCGGAATAGTACCAGCCATCCTCCAGCACTGCCTCGGTCTCGGCGGGCTTGTTCCAGTAGCCCTTCATAACGTTGGCGCCGCGCACGGCGAGTTCGCCGGTCGTGCCCCGCGGCACTTCCAGCCGGTCGGCGTCGACGATCTTCACCTCGCAGGCGAGCACCGCCTGGCCACAGGATTTCAGTCGGCCGGCAAAAGGCCCGTCGAGTACCGTGTAACGGGGGTCAAGCAGGGTGACGATGGGCGCGGCCTCGGTCATGCCGTAGCCATGCATCAGCCGCACCTGCGGCATCCGCTCGATCGCCTGGCGCAGGATGCCTTCCGGCATCGGCGAGGCGCCGTAGAGGATGAAGGAGAGGGTGCCGATGTCGAATTCGCTGAAGCGCTCGTGGTTCACCAGCATGTTGATCATGGTCGGCACGAACTGCGCGTGGGTCACCTTCTCGGTCTGGATGGTGAGCAGAACCTCGACCGGCTCGAAGCGCGGCACGAAGGCGTGACGTCCGCCTGAAAGGGTGACGCCGAAGGTCGAGGCACCGTCGGCCAGATGGAACATCGCGCCCGAGTGGAGGTAGGCGGTGTCGGCATCGAAGCCCATCCCGGCCACCCCGTTCAGCGCGTTCACGACCAGGTTGGTGTGGGTCAGCATCACGCCCTTGGAGCGCCCGGTGGTGCCGCCGGTATAGAACAGGCCGGCCAGATCGTCGTCGCGGGCGCCGACATCGTCCATCGCCTCGTAGCTGGTGAGGTCCTCGTAGCGGAGGATGCCTTCGGGCCCTGCGAGATCGTCCAGCCACACGACCTCGCGTACGGCTGGCGTGCGGCCTTCCAGGCCCTTCAGATGGTGCGACATGGCGGTGTCGACGAACAGCGCGGCCGCCCCGGAGTCGTTCAGGATGTATTCGATCTCGGGCGTCGCCAGTCGCGTATTGACCGGAACCATCACCGCTCCCATCCAGGGCAGGGCGTACATCAGTTCGAGATAGCGGTCGGAATTCATGGCGAGGATGGCCACCCGGTCGCCGCGGCGCACACCCAGTGCGGAAAGCGCGCCGGCCAAGCGGCTGATCCGGTCAGCGCTCTGCTGCCAGGTACGGCGGCGGCCGGCGAACGAGGTGGCGATGCCGTTGGGGCGGGTCTGGACCGCGCGGCGAAGTCCCTGGGTGAGTGCAAACATGGGGCGATGCTAGGGGCTCGTTCGTTCGCGCGGCAAGGGGCTTCGTGGTAGAGGGAAGGGATGGACACCATCGCCCAGCCGACCGCCCCTGCGAAGGACCTCGAGTTCAACCCGCTCGACCCGGCCTTCATCGCCGACCCGTATCCGTTCTATCGCCGGCTGCGCGAAGCCGCGCCGGTGCTGAAGACGCCGCAGGGTTTCTGGCTGATCACGCGCTACGAGGACGTGGCGTTGTCCCTGCGCGACCGGCGCTTCGGCAAGGATTTCGAGGGCAACATGCGCCGCCGCTACGGCGAAGACCGGATGAACGAGCCCGCCGTGGCGAGTCTGGCGAAGACGATGCTGGTGCAGGACCCGCCCGATCACACGCGCCTGCGCGGGCTGGTCACCAAGGCCTTCACCGCACGCCGCGTCGCCGACATGCGGCCGCGCATCAAGGTACTGGTGGACGAGCAGCTCGACCGCGTCGCCGACAAGGGCGAGATGGACGTCATGCGCGACCTGGCTCATCGGCTGCCGGTCATCGTGATCTGCGACATGCTGGGCATTCCCGAGGAGCATCGCGCGCCGTTCCTGGCAGGGAGCAACGTCAACGGCCGCATCCTCGAGCCGGTTCCGATGACCCGCGAGGAACTCGACCTCGCCAACCGCAACACCCAGATGGCTGGCGTCTATTTCAACCAGCTTTGCGAGCTGCGCCGCCGCGAGCCGCGCGACGACCTTACGACCGAGCTGGTGAAGGCGGAGGAAGCGGGCGACAAGCTGTCGGCCGAGGAACTGCAGGCGAACATCGGCCTGCTGTTCGGCGCCGGGCACGAGACCACGACCAACCTGATCGGCAACGGCCTGCTGGCGCTGCATCGCAATCCCGACCAGTGGGAGCGGCTCAAGGCCGACCCGTCGCTGATCCCCAACGCTGTCGAGGAGCTGCTGCGCTACGACTCGTCGGTGCAGATCACCGGTCGCGTCACCCATGCCGAAGTCGAACTGGGCGGCGTGACGATCGGCGCCGAGCAGAGCATCGTCGCCCTGCTGGGCGCAGCCAACCGCGATCCGGCGCAGTATGCCGATCCCGACCGTCTCGATGTCGGCCGCGAGCATGTGCGGCCAATGTCTTTCGGCGGCGGCATCCATCATTGCCTGGGCGCGCAGCTCGCGCGGCTCGAGGCCGAACTGGTGTTCGCGGCGCTGATCGAGCGTATGCCGAACCTCACCCTACCCGAGAAGGACGCGCCCGCCTGGCGCCGCAGCTTCACGCTCCGCGGCCTCAGCAAGCTCCCGGCGGTCTGGCACTGAAGGCTCGCTGAAGACATGACGACGCGGTGGCGGGGCGAGGGCGACCAGCATCAGGGCGCCCGCCCTTACCAGGAAGACAGTTGGCGTCTGCTGACGCTGGGCGACGGCTCGCTGCTGGCGGTGGTGGCCGATGGGATGGGCGGGCATGCCGGTGGCGCGGTAGCGAGCCAACTCGCGGTCGACGCCTTCATCCATGCGATGGAGCAGGGCGGGGGGCTGGATGACGGATTGCATGACGCAAACCAGGCGGTCGGTCGCGGCGCGCTGGCCCGGCACGAACTCACCGGGATGGGCGCCACTCTGGTGGCCGTTCATCTGCGTGGCGACGAGGTGCGCTGGATCAGCGTCGGCGATTCGCCCTTCTACCTGGTCGAGGCCGGCAAGATCGTCCGGCTGAACGCCGATCATTCGATGGCGCCGCAGATCGACGCGCTGGTCGCGCGGGGCATGCTATCGGCCGAGGAAGCAGAGCATCATCCCGCCCGCCATACGTTGCGCGAGGCGGTGATGGGCGAGCCCCTGACCCTGATCGACAAGGGCAGCCGCCGATTGGGGCCTGACGCGCGCCTGCTGGTCTGCAGCGACGGCGTCAACAGTCTGAACAACGAACAACTCCTGGCGCAGGCCTCGCTGCCCGTGGACCGCATCATTGCGGCGGTGCTGGCGACGGCGAAGGAGCATCAGGACAACATCACCGTGGTAAAAGTGGAGCGCGCGCGATGAGCCGGAGCCCTGTCGTCATCGAAGTCACGCGCGGGCCTGTCGTCGAGAGCCGGCACGAGGGTATCGCCGCGGTCGTGAAGGCCGACGGTACCGTGATCGAGTCATGGGGCGACATCGAGGCCGCGATCCTGCCGCGCTCGGCCAACAAGCCGATCCAGGCGATGGCCTTCGTCGAGAGCGGCGCGGTCGAACGCTTCGGCCTCGGCGACGAGCACATCGCCCTGTCATGCGCCTCGCACAGCGGCGAAACCCGCCACGTCGAGACGGTGCGCGCGTGGCTGGCGAAGATCGGCTTGAGCGAAGCCGATCTCGAATGCGGCACGCACGCGCCGCGCCTGCAATCGAGCATCGAGGCGCTGGCGCGCGCCAACACGCTGCCGACGGCCGCCTTTAACAACTGCTCGGGCAAGCATAGCGGCTTCCTGTCGACGGCCGTGCACTATGGCGAACCGACCCAGGGCTACATCAAATACGATCATCCTGTGCAGCGCCGGCTGCGCGAGACGATGAGCGACCTCTGCGGTCTCGACGCGAATGCCGTCCCGTACGGCACCGATGGCTGCGGGATCCCCACGCTCGCGACGCCGCTCAAGAGTCTCGCCCAGGCGATGGCGTCGATGGCCGATCCGTCGCGCCTGTCCAGCAGGCGGGCCGACGCCGCGAACCGCATCCGCAAGGCGATGAACGCCGAGCCGTTCATGGTGGCCGGCAGCGGCCGCTTCTGCACCCGCATCAATGAGGCTGCACCCGGCGTCATCCAGGTCAAGACCGGCGCCGAGGGCGTGTTCTGCGGCATGCTGCCCACGCTCGGCCTCGGCGTCGCGCTCAAGGTCTGGGACGGCGCGGGCCGGGCGGCCGAGGTCGCGATGGCGGCGCTGCTCGACCATCTCGGCGTGCTGCCGGCGGCGCAGCGGGAAGAGGTGCTGCACCCGCCGATCCGGAACGTCGTCGGCCTGCTGGTCGGCGATATGAGGCCGGCGAAGAGCTGGTTGGGCTAGCTCTCCCTCGTGAGTGCATCGTGAGCATCACGCTCGAGATCCTGGAAGTCGGCGCCCGCGGCGACGGCGTGGCCGATCTGGAAGGCAAGCGCTATTTCGTGCCTTACTGCCTGCCGGCCGAGACGGTCGAGGCCGAGCCGCTCGACAAGCGTGGCGACGGCATCGCGTGCGAGCTGCTGGAAGTACTGGCGCCGTCGCGTCATCGCGAGACGCCTCCTTGCGCGCATTTCGGGACCTGCGGCGGCTGCGCCCTGCAGCACTGGCGGCGCGATATCTACACCGGCTGGAAGAGCGAGCTGATTTCGAAGGCGCTGGCGCAACGCGGCGTCAGGGCCCCGCGCTTCGAGGCACCGGTCGGCTGCGAGCCGGGCGAGCGCCGCCGAGGCGACATCGTGCTGCGGCGCGAGGGCAAGCGCGTCCTCGCCGGCTTCCACGAACGCGCCAGCCAGACCGTCGTAGACATCGGCACCTGCGTCGTGGCGAGTCCCAGGATCAACGCGGCCCTGGCGCCCCTACGCTCGGCCATGGCCTCGATCCTGCGCGACGGCACCTCGGCCGACGCCGTGGTCAACGAGACCGACACCGGCCTCGATGTGCTGATCCGCCCACACCGCCGCTTCGACCTCACACTGCCGATCCGTGAGACACTAATCGCGCTGGCCGAGAGCGCCGACTTCGCGCGGGTGAGCTGGGGCGACCGGGCGCGGGCCGAACCGATCGTGGTGCGCCGCACGCCGCAGCTGGCGCTGGGCGACATCAGCGTCGACCCGCCGCCCGGCGTGTTCCTGCAGGCGACCAAACGCGCCGAATTGGTGATGCGGGCGGGCGTCACGGCCTGGGGTGGCGAGGGCGCCCACATCGCCGATCTCTTCGCGGGTATCGGTGCCCTGTCGCTCGGCAAGCAAGGCAAGGCGAGTCTCTACGAAAGCGACAAGACGGCCGTCGCTGCCGTCGATGCCGCGCTCCGCAAGGCCGCGACCAACCGCGCCACTGCGCATCTGCGTGATCTGTTCCGCAACCCCTTGAACGCCCGCGAACTCGACGCCTTCGACGCGGTCGTCCTCGACCCGCCGCGCGCCGGTGCGGCTGCGCAGTGCGCTGAACTCGCGACGTCGAAGGTGAAGCGCGTGGTCTACGCTTCCTGCGATCCCGCGAGTTTCGCCCGCGACGTCCGTACGTTGCAGGATGGCGGGTATCGACTGGAGAAACTCATGCCTATCGACCAGTTCCTCTGGTCGGCGCATGTTGAGCTCATCGCATTGCTGACCAAGTGAAACGAGGAGACGACCGATGATGTTCGACCTTACCGGCAAGGTGGCCGTTGTGACCGGCGGCAGCCGCGGTATCGGCCGCTCGATCTGCGAACAGATGGCGGCCCACGGCGCCAAGGTCGTGGTGTCGAGCCGCAAGCTGCCGGCCTGCGAGGAAGTGGTGAAGGGGATCAAGGAGAAGGGCGGCGAGGCCACCGCGGTCGCGGCCAGCATCTCCGACAAGGCCCAGCTCGAGAACCTCGTCGCCGAGGCGCGCAAGGCCTACGGCCGCATCGACATCATGGTCTGCAACGCCGCCTCCAACCCGTATTTCGGCCCGCTCACGGGGCTGAAGGACGAGGTGTTCCAGAAGATCATGCAGAACAACGTCATGTCGAACCTGTGGCTGATGAACATGGTCGGCCCGGAGATGGCGGAGCGGAGGGACGGCGCCTTCATCATCGTGTCGTCGATCGGCGCCCTGGTAGGCTCGGCCCATATCGCCGCCTACAACATGAGCAAGGCGGCCGATCTTTCCCTCGTGAAGTCGCTCGCCATGGAGTGGGGCAAGCACAACATCCGCGTCAACGCCATCGCGCCCGGCCTGATCCAGACCGACTTTGCCAAGGCACTGTGGGACAATCCGCAGATCCGCGCGGCGCAGGAGAACAAGGCGGCGCTGAAGCGGATCGGCCAGCCTGAAGACATCGGCGGCGTCGCGGTGTTCCTGGCTTCCAAGGCCGGCAACTTCGTCTGCGGCCAGTGCATCATCGCCGACGGCGGCGTCATCGGCGCCGGCGCGGAGTAGCGCTCGCGGGAGCGCGCCACTGGCGCGCTCCCTTGATGACTAAGCCGCCACGTCCAGTTCGCACCAGACCGGGACGTGGTCCGAGGGCTCGGTCTTGCCGCGCTCGGCCTTGTCGATGCCGACGGCGGTGAGGCGGTCGGCGGCCTGCGGCGAGAGCAGAAGGTGGTCGATGCGCAGGCCATTGCCCTTGGCCCAGGCGCCGGCCTGGTAATCCCAGAAAGTGTACTGCTCGCCGTCGGGATGGAAGGCCCGCACCGCGTCAGTCAGGCCGAGATTGAGCAGCTTGCGGAACGCCGCGCGCGACTCCGGCTGGCACAGCGCGTCGTTGGCAAAGCCCTTGGGATCGAACACATCCATGTCGGTCGGGCAGACGTTGTAGTCGCCGCACAGTACGAACATCTCCTCGCGCGAAAGCAGATCGCGGGCATGGCTGAGCAGCCGCTTCATCCAGTCGAGCTTGTAGGCGAACTTCTCGGTGCCGATCGGATTGCCGTTGGGCAGGTAGAGCCCGCCGACCGTCAGCGGCCCGCGCGGCGTGAAGACCCGTCCCTCGACATAGCGCGCCGGCTCGTCCTCGACCGCGCCGGGCAGGGCGCGCGCCGTCACGTCGAAGGCATGATGGGAGAGGAAGGCGACGCCATTGAAGCCCTTCTGGCCCACGATCGCCGCCTTGTAGCCCGCCGCCTCGACCTCGGCGGTGGGGAACTGCGGCTCCTGCGCCTTGATCTCCTGCAGCACGACGATGTCGGGCTTGGCTTCCTGCAACCAGGACACCAGGTTGCCGGTGCGCTTGCGGACGGAGTTCACGTTCCAGGTCGCGATTTTCATGAATTCAGGCTGCCTCTCTTGCCGCCCTCATAGCACGCCTCACTCCTGCGGCTCGATCTTCGCGTCCTGAACGACCTGCCGCCACTTCTCGCTGTCGGCGCGCACGAAGGCCGCGAAGTCGGCAGGGCTGTTTTCGGTAAAGGTCTCCAGACCCTGTTCGAGCAGCTTGACCTGTGCGGCGGGGATGACGGCCCGCACCGCGCCGTTGAGGCGGTCTACGATGGGCGCCGGAGTCTGGGCCGGACCGAACAGGCCGACCCAGCCGCCAGCATCCATGCCGCGCAGCTCGGGCAGGCCCGATTCGGCCAGGGTCGGCATATCAGGCAGGGTGGGCGAGCGCTTCAGGGTCGAGACGGCGAGGCCTTTCGCCTGTCCTGCCTTGATGCGGGCGAGCGCACCGGGGGCGCCGTCGAACAGGAACTGGATGCGCCCGGCGGCGAGGTCGAGCTGCGCCGGGCCGCTGCCGCGATAGGGGACGTGCACCATGTCGAGGCCGAGGCGCAGGCGCAGCATCTCCATGATCAGGTGATTGAGATTACCCTGGCCGAACGAGCCGTAGCTCGTCTTGCCGGGATTGGCCTTCACATAGGCCACGAATTCGGCGGTCGTGCTGACCGGCACGTCGGAGGCGGCGAGCAGTACGAGGGCGCCGCGCGCGATGCCGGCGATCGGCGTGAAGTCGCGCTCGACGACATAGGGCACGTTCTTCGTCACCCACGGGCCGCTGGCGATCGGTGAATTGGACGTGAGCAGCAAGGTGTAGCCGTTGGGCGCCGACCGGGCGACGGAGGCGCTGCCCATGATGCCCGAGGCGCCGGCGCGGTTGTCGATGACCAGCCGCTGCCCGATCTCGGCCGAGAGCGCCTCGAGTAGCAGCCGGCCGCTGATGTCCGCGGCATTGCCCGGCGGGTAGGGCACCACGAGAGTGACCGGCCGGGCCGGCCAGGCCTCCTGCGCGGTTGCCGGGAACGCAAGAAGACTCGCGGCCGAGAAGGCGAAGGTGCGGCGTCCGATGTTCATTGGAACTCCCTGTCGGCCGGAACGCTATCAGCCCGTCGGACAGGGAAGAAGACGCCACAGCCGCCACGCGGACGGGATTCCGTCACACGGGGCGGTGGCGTCAGAGTGGTCGTTCGTTCTTCGGCGCTCCCAGACATCGCTTCGCGATGTCTTGCCGCTCACCAGCCGAGCTTTGCTCGGCTTATACGCTGAACGAGTTGCCGCAGCCGCAGGAGGAGGTGGCGTTCGGGTTCTTCACCTGGAAGGCCGAGCCGACCATTTCCTCGACATAGTCGAGCTGGCTGCCCTTCAGGAACTCAAGCGAGGTGCTGTCGACCAGAACGGCGGCGCCGTCGTGCTCGATGACGAGGTCGTCCTCGTTGCGCGCTTCCTCGAAGGAGAAATTGTACTGGAAGCCCGAGCAGCCGCCGCCCAGCACCGCCACCCGCATCATGACGGGCCTGGGCTCCTTGGAGGCCAGGAAGGCGATCCGCTTGGCCGCGTTGGGGGTCACGGAGAAGGTGGTGTCGGTCATGCCCACAAGATGTGGTTGTCGGGGCGATTCGTCAATCCCGACAAAAACCCTAGGAGATTAGGGTTTTCCGGCGATTGCGGGCTCGTACGCGCTCGCGGTGCAGGATGTAGAGGCCCGATCCCATGACCAGCGGCAGGCCGTACCAGACGGTCCAGGAGGGCTCTTCATGGAACCACAGGTAGCCGAAGGCCACGGCCAGGACGATCGAGGCGTAGTCGAATGGCGCCAGCACGGCGGCGGGGGCGAGCCGCCAGGCCCGGGTGATCAGGATCTGGGCGCAGCCGCCCAGCAGACCGAGGGTCAGCAGCCACACCCAGTCGAGCAGCGGTGGCCACTTCCATTCCGGGATGGCACAGGCGATCGAGACGACGGTACCCACGATCGCGAACCAGAAGAGCGTCACGACGTCGGGATCGTGGCGGCTCAGCCTGCGGACCAGCACGGTCGAGAGTGCATAGCAGAAGGTAGCCGCCAGGATGACCAGCGAGACCATGTGGAACTCGATCGCCCAGGAATCGAGCATGATCAGCACGCCGGCAAAGCCCACGCCGACCGCCGTCCAGCGCCGCCAGCCGACCGGCTCGCCGAGGATCGGCACCGACAGCGCCACCATGAAGAGCGGGGCGGCGAACGAGATGGCGTAGGCATCGACCAGCGGCATGCGCGGGAAGGCGTAGAAGAAGCCGAACATGCTGCCGAAGCCGATGGCGACCCGCAGCGCCTGCAGGCCGGGTTTGCTGCTGCGCACGACCCGGAAGCCGCCGGCATGCCAGATCAGCACCGCGACGGGCAGCAGGGCGACGGCGCTGCGGAATACCATGAGCTGGAAGGAGCCGTAGGTACCGCCCAGCCCCTTGACCATCGCGTCCATCGTGCAGAACAGCACGAGAGCGCACATCTTGAAGTAGATGCCGTGCAGGGCTGTCTGGCTGGGGGCGTGCGTCAAGGTCGCGCTATTTGGCTCGCGCGGCATACTCTGTAAAGTGACGTTCTCGGGGGATCAGGGGATCGAAAGCGCGTGAGCTCGCTGTTGCGCTGCATCAATTCGCGACGGGCGCCGATCGTCGTCGCGATGCTCGTCCTGTTGGGCGCCCTCGTGCTGCGCATCGCCGATCCGGGCGCCGTGACCCGCATCCGGAATTTCGCCTTCGACAGCTACCAGCGCCTCGAGCCGCGTCCCTACAATCCCGAGACCCCGGTACGCATCGTCGACATCGACGAGGCGGCACTGCAGGAATACGGCCAGTGGCCGTGGCCGCGCACGATCATCGCGCAGATGGTCGACAGGCTCACCGAGAAGGGCGTCGCTGTCGTGGCCTTCGACGCCGTGTTCGCCGAGCCGGACAGGTCCTCGATCAGCCGCATGGTGCGCGACCTCGTGGCCTTCACCGATCCAGAGACGGTCCAGAAGCTCGCGGCCTCGGTGCAGGACAATGACAAGGTGCTCGCCGACGCCATGGCGCAGTCGCGGGTCGTCACGGGCTTCGGCTTCGACCTGAAGGGATCGGGCAAGCCGCCGCGCACCTTCCACGGCGTTGCCTTCGCCGGCGACCAGCCCATCCAGTTCCTGCCGCAGCAGGGCGGCACGGTGAAGTCCCTCGACATCCTGGAGGCCGCGGCCAAGGGCAACGGCAGCGTCAATACCGACGTCGACACTAGCGTGATCCGCCGCGT
>JAGNNA010000530.1 GCA_017990895.1 Reyranella sp. | reverse complement strand
GGCCAAACGCTTCAAGGATTGAGCATGGACCTGTCGCTGATCTGGAAGGCGCTGCTGATCGGCGTTGTCGAAGGTCTCACCGAGTTCCTGCCCGTCTCTTCGACGGGCCACATCATCCTCGCCGAGGAACTGCTCGACTTCCAGGGCCCCCCCGGCAAGGTCTTCGAGATCGTGATCCAGCTCGGTGCGATCCTCGCGGTCTGCCTGCTCTACCGCGCGAAGATCTGGACGACGGCGATGGGTGTCCTGGAGAGGGACAAGCAGGCGACACGGTTCGCATTGGCCATCCTCGTGGCCTTCCTGCCGGCGGCCATCGTTGGCGTCGCTGCCCATAAATACATCAAGTCGGTGTTGTTCAGCCCGTGGGTGGTGGCCATCGCCCTGATCGTGGGCGGCATTGCCATCCTGGTGATCGAGCGACTGGCGCAGCGGCCCCGAATCAAGAGCCTGGACGATCTCGACCTCAAGACCGCGCTCTACATCGGTCTCTGCCAATGCGTGGCGATGATCCCAGGCGTGTCGCGGTCGGGCGCCACGATCATGGGCGCGCGTATTTTTCGCGTGGACCGTGCGACGGCAGCCGAATTCTCGTTCTTCCTGGCAATGCCCACCATGCTGGGCGCGACCGTCTACGACCTCTACAAGAACTGGTCGACGTTGAGCTGGGACCATGGCGGCGTGATCGCGCTGGGTTTCGTCGCCGCCTTCGTGTCGGCGATGATCGTGGTCCGCGCGTTCGTGCGGTTCATCAGTCGCCACGGGTTTACCGTTTTTGCCTGGTACCGAATTGCAGTGGGCGCATTGGCGCTCACCTTATTGCTCATGCGTTGAGCCTTTCTTCCGGTGCAGTTCGCATGTCATAAGCCGCGCAAATCAGGCGGCATGCGTGCCGTCTTGGAACACGAGTTTGGAGTAGAGTTTCATGCAACGTCGCAAGTTCATCCGTACGGCAGGCATCGGGACCGCCGCCGTCGCCGCCACCGGCACATTGGCCGCGCCGGCCATCGCGCAGTCTGCGCCCGAGCTGAGGTGGCGCATGGCGTCGAGCTTCCCGAAGTCGCTCGACACGATCTTCGGCTCCGGCGAGCTCTTCACGAAGTACGTCTCCGACGCGACCGACGGGAAGTTCCAGATCCGTCTGTTCGCCGCCGGTGAAATCGTTCCCGGCCTGCAGGTCGCCGACGCCGTCCAGAACGGCACGGTCGAGATGGGCCATACGGCGTCCTACTACTATGTCGGCAAGGACCTGACCTTCGCGCTCGACTGCGCGGTGCCGTTCGGCCTCAACGCGCGCCAGCAGGATGCGTGGTGGAACTGGGGCGGCGGCCGCCAGGCGATGAACGAATTCTTCAAGGACTACAACATTCACTCGATCCCCTGCGGCAACACCGGCGCCCAGATGGGCGGCTGGTTCCGCAAGGAAATCAAGTCCGTCGACGACCTCAGGGGCCTGAAGTTTCGCGTCAGCGGCTTCGCCGGTGAGGTGCTCACCAAGCTCGGCGTGGTGCCGCAGCAGATTGCCGGCGGCGACATCTACCCGGCGCTCGAAAAGGGCACCATCGACGCGGCGGAGTGGGTCGGCCCCTACGACGACCAGAAGCTCGGCTTCAACAAGGTCGCACCGAACTACTACTATCCCGGTTGGTGGGAAGCGGGCCCGCAGCTGTCGGCCTATGTGAACCTGGCCAAGTGGGCGGAGCTGCCGAAGTCCTACCAGGCGATCATCGAGGCGGCTGCCGCCAAGGCGCACACCTCGATGTTGTCGAAATACGATGCCCAGAATCCGAAGGCCGTGCGCGAGCTGGTCGCCTCTGGCACCAAGCTGCTGCCGTTCTCGCCGCAGGTCCTCGAGGCTTGCTACAACGCGACCAACGAAGTGTTTGCTTCTCTCAACGAGAAGAATCCGAAGTGGAAGAAGATCTTCGAAACGTGGAAGCCCTTCCGCGCCGAGGAGGTCCTGTGGTTCCGCGTCGCCGAGAACACGATGGACAACTTCATGGCGCGCCAGTCGGCGGCCAACAAGCTCTAGGCGTAACCACGCCGTAGTCTGGAAAATCCCGCTCCGGCGGGGTTTTCTTTGTCTGCACGGTCCCGGCACCTGCTTTTCATCGCCGTTGCGCTGTGCGATAACCCGCGTCAACAAGGTGTGGTTCGCGTGGCAGAAGGCGCGCGTTCGGAAAGCAAGAGACTTAGGGAGATATCAAATGCAACGTCGCAAGTTCCTGCGTACGGCCGGTGTCGGCGGTGCGACCGTCGCCACTGCGGGCGTCCTGGCCGCACCGGCAGTCGCCCAGTCGATGCCCGAGGTGAAGTGGCGCATGGCGTCCAGCTTCCCCAAGTCGCTCGACACGATCTACGGCGCCGGCGAGTTCTTCGCCAAGCGCGTTGCGGCGCTGACCGACAACAAGTTCCAGATCCGCGTTTTCGCGGCCGGTGAAATCGTCCCGGGCCTGCAGGTCGTCGACGCCGTCCAGAACGAGACCGTCGAGTGCGGCCATACCGCATCCTATTACTATGTCGGCAAGGATCCGACCTTCGCCTTCGACACGGCGCTGCCGTTCGGCCTCAACACCCGCCAGCACAATGCCTGGGTTTATTTCGGCGGCGGGCTCGAGCTGATGCGGGAGTTCTACAAGGAATACAAGATGGTCTCCTTCCTGATGAGCCATACCGGCGCCCAGATGGGCGGATGGTGGCGCAAGGAGATCAAGACGCCCGAGGACATGAAGGGCGTGAAGATGCGCATTGGCGGTTTCGCTGGCCAGGTGATGGCCAAGCTCGGCGTGGTGCCGCAGCAGATCGCCGGCGGCGACATCTATCCCGCACTGGAGAAGGGCACGATCGATGCGGCCGAATGGGTCGGGCCGTACGACGACCAAAAGCTCGGCTTCAACAAGGTCGCGCCCTATTACTACTATCC
>JAGNNA010000529.1 GCA_017990895.1 Reyranella sp. | reverse complement strand
GCCATGAAGAACATGGTCGTCGAGGCGGCGGCCCGGCCGACCACTCAGCCGGCGCGCGGCTGAGCGACGGGGAACGTTCCTTGCGGTAGGCCCCCGGGATCATCCGGGAGCCCGCCATGACGACGTCGCCGATCCTCTACGAATCCCTGCCGGGCGGAGTAGCCCGAATCGTCCTGAACCGCCCGGACACGCGCAACGCGCAGGACACGGCGTTCCTCTATGCCTTGAACGAGGAATTCGACCGCGCCGCTCTCGACGACACGGTGAAGGTGATCGTGCTGTCGGCCAACGGGCCGCACTTCTCGTCGGGGCACGACCTGCGCGAGGTCGACGGGCACGGCAACATGACGAAGCACGAAACCGTCGGCACCTGGGGCGGCTTCGGCAAGCCCGGCGCCGAAGCCCAATACGCGCGTGAGCAGGAGATCTACCTGGGCTTCTGCGAGCGCTGGCGAAACATTCCCAAGCCGACCCTGGCGCTGGTCCATGGCAAGGTGATGATCGGCGGGCTGATGCTGATGTGGCCCTGCGACCTCATCGTCTGTTCGGAAGACGCCGAGTTCCTCGACCATTCGGTGGCGATGGGCGTGGGTGGTGCCGAGTTCTTCGCCCACCCCTGGGAGATGGGCGTCCGCAAGGCCAAGGAATTCCTGTTCACCGCGGACTGGATCAAGGCGACCGAGGCACATCGCCTCGGCATGGTGAACCACGTCGTGCCGCGCGCCGAACTCGAGTCCTTCGGCCTCGCGATGGCCGAACGCATCGCCCAGAAACCGCTGTTCGCGCTGAAGCTCGTGAAGCAGGCGATCAACGCCGCCCAGGATGCACAGGGCCGGGTCGGCGCCATGCAGACCTCCTTCGCGCTTCACCATCTCGCCCATGCCCACAACATGCTGGCGCACGGCAAACTGGTAGACCCGACTGGCTTGATGCCGGCCATCAAGAAGCACGAGAAGGAGACATAGCACGCGCCGGCATATGGTCGTCCGGCGAGCACGTCTTGGAGATCCGGGGCCTTTGCGTCCACTTCAGGCGAGGCTCGGATCGACCTCCAGAATGGTCTTGCCCGTTCCGTCACCGGAGAGCGCATACTCGAGTGCCTCGCGGTATTCGCCGAATGGGAAGGTTCTGCCGACCGGGACGTTGAGTTCGCCCTTCGCGACCCAAGCAAGCAGCTCCTCGAGTTCGCTGGCGGCGGCTTCGGCCTCGAACACGGCTCCGAACTGGCGATAGTCCACGCCGACGAGGGCCGCTCCCTTGAGGAGCGGCAAGTTCACCGGCAAAGCGGGAATGTCGCCGCCGGCAAAGCCTACGACGAGGTAACGCCCACCCCATCCGAGCGACCGGAACGCAGGCTGCAGCAAGGGTCCACTGACCGGATCGAACACGACGTCGACGCCGTTCGGACACACCGCCTTCAGCCGGTCCCGCCATCCTTCAACGGTTCGGTCGAGGGTAACTCCTGCCCCTGCCTCTGCAACGACGGCGCGCTTCTGCTCGGTCGAGGCGACACCGATGACATTGGCGCCGAGCAGTCGACCGATCTGGACCGCAGCCAACCCGACTCCACCGGCAGCGCCAATCACCACCAGTGTCTCTCCCGCCTTCAGAGCAGCACGATCGCGAAGGCCGTGCAGGGCCGTGCCGTAGTTGACACGAAAGCTGGCGGCCTGGTTCATGCTCATCCGGTCAGGCATGCGGCGGACGGCCCGTTCGGAGGCGATCGCGTACTCCGCAAAACCACCGCGCACCTGAGCCAGGACACGCTCTCCTGGTGTGAATCCCGTGACCCCTGGCCCCAGCGCCTCGACCAGGCCCCCGATCTCGGATCCAGGCACATGAGGCAAGGGTGGCTTGACCTGATACCGGCCGAGCGCAACCAGCGAGTCGACGAACCCGACCCCGCAAGCAGCGACCTTGATACGAACTTCACCCTCGCCTGGCTGGGGCGCAGGCACGTCGACCAGGGCATAATTGTCGATGGATCTGAGATCAGCGGTCTGTACGGCCTTCATTGAGACGAACCTTTGTTTCGAGGAATCCGCGCTATGCCCTGTCAGGCACTCGCCCTGATCCTGAGACATCTGGGCCCATAGCGCACGTCGGTCGCGCCTTGGCAGGGGAGGGGTGAAAAGCCGTGGATTGTGCCGGGCACGATCGACCCGTCATGGCCATACGTCGTCAGGATTGCTGCCAACTCATCCGGAGTCGCCAGCGCCCTTCACGCTCGCCGCATGGACGGACTCCAACCTTCAATCACCTCTGGCAGGCCAATACGAAAGCCAGCAGTTCATGATTGAAACGCGGGGCGTCCTCGCAGAAGGGTGAGTGGCCGCAATCGTCGAACCACGACAGTGTCGCGTGCGGCACGATCGCGGCGACCGCTTCCGCGGCGGCCGGCAGCACGACCGTGTCCGCGCGGCCGTGCGTCACCAGAACAGGTACCTGGAGCTTTGCCAGCGAAGCGCGGGTTGCGGTGGCTTCGGTCGACCAGCCGCTGATAGCCCGGCGCACGGCCGCTGGCACCTTCATGTTGTAGGCCAGCGCTTTTCGAAACGAGTGCTCATCGGGCTTGCGACCGTAGCAGCCATCGAGAAAGGCGATAGCCGCCTCGATCTCGCCGGCGAGAGACAATTCTTCTGGCAGCGGTTTTGGCGCCGACGGGCCGCGAAAGTGCGGCTCCTCGATCACCTGCGAGGCGACGAAGTTCACGCCACCCAGCCGGCCATCGCCGTAGGTCATCAGGTACTGGCGGATGATTCGTCCACCCATCGACCATCCGACCAGAACGGGCCGCGTGAGTTCCTTTGCCGATAGCACTGCGGCGATGTCGTCTGCCCAGACCCGGTTTCCCGGTATGCGGCGGGATCGGCTGGTTGAGCGGAGCTGCCGTGACCGCGCATGTCGAAAGCGATGACGCG
>JAGNNA010000165.1 GCA_017990895.1 Reyranella sp. | reverse complement strand
CAGCACGCCCATGGCGATCTGGGTCGCGCCGGGCGCCCCGATGATCAGGTGTGGCTTGCCGTCCTTGAAGATTATGGACGGCACGACCGAGCTGAAGCGAGCCTTGCCGGGCGCGATCGAGCCGGCACGCCCCGGCCGCGGGTCGAACACGCCCATGCAGCCATTGTACATGAAGCCCAGCCCCGGCGTGATCACGCCCGAAGGCATGCCCAGCGAATGGGTCATGGTGAAACAGTTCCCGTCCTTGTCGAGGACGGAGATGTGCGTCGTGTCCTTGGAAACCGCGCCCGAGTTGAAGCGCGTCACGCTGGCCTTCTCGCCGCGCGCGATCTCGCCTGCCATCCCCTTGGCATAGGCCTTGGAGGTCAACTCTCCGACGGGCACCGTCACGAACTTCGGATCGCCGACCTTCGCATCCTTGTCGATCGTGGCCCGCTTCATTGCTTCGGCCACTATGCGCAGATGCTCGGTGGAGCCATGCTCCAGCGCGCCGATGTCGAAGTTCTCGAGGATGTTCAGCATTTCAATCAACATCACGCCGCCGCCCGGCGGCTGATTGGTCGAGACCTTGTAGCCGCGATAGTCGCCCCACAGCGGCTGATTGCGCACGGTCTTCCAGGCCTTGAGATCCTCGATCGACAGCAGCGCGTCGTTCTTCTTCATGTCCTCGGCGATCGCCTGCGCGATCTCGCCCGAGTAGAAGACGTCGGCCCCGCCCTTGGCGATGGCGCGTAGGGTCTGGCCGTAGTCGCGATTGACAACCCGGTCGCCCACCCGCTTCGGCGTGCCGTCGGGCCGGCAGTAGAGTGCGCGCGCCGCCGGCGTGAAGCCGGTGCGCTCGAAGTTCGGGGCACGACCGAAGGCACCGTCGTCGGCCCACCAGAAATGGACGTGCGGCCGCACGGTCCAGCCATTTTCGGCGCAGTGGATCGCCGGCTCGACGATGCGCGACCATGGCAGGCTGCCGTGCTCCTTGTGCGCGTCGTAGTACATCTTGAGATTGGCCGGCGCGCAGATCGACTTGTAGCCGATGTCGTTCACCCGGCCCTTCAGGATGAAGCCGTAGCCGTCGCGCGCCTCGCTCTCGATCAGGTTGGCCCACATGTCGGGCCGCGCGGCCAGCGGAGCCGGCGCATGGGCGTCGATGTAACCGTGGAAGTTCTTGCCCGGCATGTAGATGCCGCAGGAGCCGAAGCCCGCAATGCCGCACATCTGCGGATCGACGACGCCCTGGACCAGCGCGCAGGCGATGCCGGCATCGACCGCATTGCCGCCCTCGCGCAGCACATCGGCCCCGGCCTCCGTGGGCTCGGGTTGCGGGGCCACGATCATCGCCTGCTTGTTGTACCGCACGTCGCTTCCTCCAACTTCTCGTTGGCGCAACTCAATCCCAACCGTTGCGCTTGCGCAATATCGCGGTGGAAGGCGCGAGCGCGAGGCCCTTGCCCTGGACCGTCGGCAGCCACTCCGCCAGCGCCTGCAGCGTCGACTCGTGTGGATGGCCGATCGCCACGACGAAGCCCTGGCGACGCGCCACCGCCTCGGTCTCGGCGAGCTTGCGCCGCACCGCCTCGACCGAGTCCTCGTCGTCGAGGAACACATGACGCACGATCGACGGCACGCCGATTTCCTGCGCCGTCTGATCGCCGACTGACTGCGAACTCGTGCGCGAATCGAGGAACATCAGGCCGCGCGGCTTGAGCTGGCGCATCACCACCTCCATGTCGGGACGGTTGGCAGTGAAGCGGCTGCCCATGTGATTGTTGATGCCGACATAGCCGCCGAAGCTCTCCAGCGCGACCAGCAGCTTCTGGCGCACTTCGACGTCGGGCATCGACACCATCAGGGCCCCCGGCCCCGGATCGTTGCGGCCGTTGGGCTCCATCGGCATGTGCAGCATCAGCTCGTGTCCGCGCGCCCGCGCCGCGCGCGCCTGCTCGGGAAGATCCTTCGCATAGGGGAGGAATGACATGGTCATGGGACCCGGCAGTTCCCACGCGCGCTTCGATCGCGCGCGGTCGAGCCCGACATCGTCGATCACGATCGCGACCAGCGGCCTGCTTTTCAGATCGCGAAACGGCACCGCGTTGCGGCGCCACGTCTGTTCTGCCGGGAATGCGGCGGCGACCTTCTTCACCGGCGGCTTTTCCTCGAGTGTCGGCATCGGTTTGCCGGGCTCGGCCTCGGTATATTTCGGGAAGTCCGGCAGGTCCTCGATCCGCCCGTATCTCGGGGCGATGGTCGGCGGCGGCGTCGCGGCGCTGCGCTTCATGTCATCCAGCGTGTCGCGCGCCGCGTGCTCACTGCCGCGCAGGTCGAATCGCTCGGCGATCCAGTAACCACCGAACACGCTGCCAATGAACAACAGCACCACGGCGACGATGATCGAGTACCAGCGATGCTGTCGGACCCAGGCAGAAAGCCCGTGGAAACGGGCGCGAAGGCGATCCGCGACGCCGGGCGGCCGTTTCGGACTCCTTCTGTTCGTCTTCCCGCTTCTGTTCTTCCTCGACGCCATCTCAGGCTTATGCCCTAACCTCTTGGTTCGGGACACTATTTGGCCTCAATCCAGGTTGCCGAGCGACTTCACGACCCGGATGTCCGGCTCGCCGGACCGGCCGCTCTCTCTGCGGAAGCCGACCTGCTTGGCGAGATCGAGCATCTTGCTGTTTTCGCGCAACACATGGCCGACGACACGTTTCACGCCGCGCGACTTGCCATAGTGCAGCACATGCCGCAGCAGCAATTCGCCATAGCCACGGCCCTGGCGGTCCGAGGCGACGGTGAGCGCGAACTCGGCCTGCTGGAAATCCGGATCGGCCACGAGGCGTCCCACGCCGACCATCTCTTCGCCATCGAGCAGCACGAACGCCATCTCGCGGTCGTAGTCGATCTGCGTCAGCCTCGCCGCGAGCTCGTGGCTGAGCTCGCGCATGGGACCGAAGAAGCGCATGCGTACATCTTCGGGCGTCAGCCGGCGCGTGAAGGCCTGCAGCGTGGGTTCGTCGTCGGGCCGGATCGGACGGATGCGTAGTCTTTCCTCGCCATGCTGGATCTCGGCCTCGAGTTCCACCGGATAGGGCCGGATCGCGAAGCGCGCCGCCCGCTCCTGTCCCTTCTTCGGATGGTTCACGACGATGCGCGCGTCGAGCGCGATCACGCCATCGGCGTCAGCCAGCAGCGGGTTGATGTCGAGCTCGGCGATCTCCCCGACATCGGCGATCAGCTGCGACAGTCGGACCATCGCCGCGCCCACCGCCCCGCGGTCGGCGGGCGCGCGGTCGCGATAGCCGCGCAGCAGGCGGTCGACCCGGGTCCGGCTCAGTGCATCCTCTGCCAACACGGGATCGAGCGGCGGCAAGGCCAGCGCCTTGTCGTCGATCACCTCGGCAGCGACGCCGCCATGGCCCACCAGCAAGATGGGCCCGAACACGGGATCCTCGGCGGCACCCAGGATCAGCTCGACGGCATGCGGGCGGCGGATCATAGGCTGTACCACGAAGCCGTCGATCCGCGCCTTGTTCGCCAGCACCAGGACCTTGCCGGTCATTTCGCGAACCGCGTCGAGAACCGCCTGCTCGGAAACCAAGTCGAGAGAGACCCCGCCAACGTCGCTCTTGTGGGTGATGTCGCGCGACAGAAGCTTGACCGCGACCGGGAAGCCGATTCGCACCGCGATCGCGGCGGCCTCGACGGCGTCACGCGCGATTTCGGTCGGCACGACGGGAATGCCGTATGCCGCCAGTACGCGCTTGGCCTCGGGCTCGGTGAGAACCTTGCGCTTCTCGGCCAGCGCCGCCTGTACGATCGAGCGCACCAGGGCGGTATCCGATCGCATCTCCGGCACGGAGGGCGGCGTCCGCTGCAGCGCACGTTGGCCGCGGCGATATTCGACGATGTGCATGAAGCCACGGACCGCGCGCAGCGGCGTGTCATAGGCCGGGATGCCCGCATCGTGCAGCACGTCGCGCCCCGCCTGGGCCTCTCGCCCGCCGATCCAGCAGCCGATCACCGGCACGACCTTGCGGCCGGCGGCGCCCGTGATGGCGCGCGCCGCGTCGATGGATGAGGTCAGCGACGTCGGCACGTTCATGGCCAGCACCGCACCCACGCCACGATCGTCGGCAAGTCCGTCGAGCGCGGCCGCATAGCGCGGCCCGTCGGCATCGCCCACGATGTCGACCGGGTTGGCGCGAGACCATCTCATCGACATCTGCTTGTCGAGCCGGGCGATGGTCGTCGGCGACAGCGTCGCCAGTTCGCCGCCTTCATCGATCAGCAGGTCCGTGGCGATGATGCCGACCCCGCCGCCGTTCGTCAGGATCGCCAGCCGCTCGGTGCGCGGCGCAATGGTGTGGCCCAGCGTCTCGGCCGCATCGAACAGTTCGCCTAGGCCCAGCACCCTTACGAGACCCGCGCGCGCGAAGGCCGCATCGTAGACGGCGGCCGATCCCGCCATGGAGCCGGTATGCGAGGCGGTTGCCTGGGCGGCCGCGGCATGACGCCCGCCCTTGAGCACGATCACCGGCTTGATGCGCGCCACGCCGCGCGCCGCCGACATGAATTTGCGCACCTGGGTAATGCCCTCGACGTACATCAGCACCGCGCGCGTGTCGGAATCGCGCGCCAGCATGTCGAGGACGTCGCCGAAATCGACGTCGGCCATGTCGCCCATCGAGATCAGGTGCGAGAATCCAATTCCCTGTGCCACGCCCCAGTCGGCGAGTCCTGCCAGGACGGCGCCCGACTGGGCCACCGCGGCGATGCGCCCGGCCTTGAACCGTGTCGGGCCGAAGCTCGCGTTGAGGCCGAGCCGCGGCGCGGCGTAGCCGATGCAGTTCGGACCGATGATGCGCAACAGGTAAGGCCGCGCCGCGCGCAGCAGCCGCTGGCGCCACTGCGCATTGACCGAGGCAGCATCGGGACCGTTGCCAGGGCCAGAACTGATCACCACGGCGGCCCGCGTCCCCGCCTCGCCGAGCGCCACGATCAGGCCGGGAACGGTCGCCGCCGGCGTCATGATCACGGCGAGATCTGCAGGCTCCGGCAGCTCCGACACCTTGCGGAAGACCGTCCGGCCCGCGATCGTGCCGCCCTTGCGGTTCACGAGGTGGATCTCGCCCTGGAAGCCCCCGGCCAACGCGTTGCGCGTGACGGCGGCGCCGACGGATCCGGGGCGTTCGGTAGCGCCGATCATGACGACCGAGCGCGGGGACATGAGCCTATCGAGATTGCGGGTCGACATGCCCTCTAGAAGAGCGCCGGACCGTTCATCAGCACAAGCCCTGAAACGATCACGAACGCCGCAGCGACGCGGCGCCCTCCGAACGGCTCACCCAGGATGAGCGTGCCGATCAGCGCGCCGAACAGTACCGAGGTCTCACGCAGGGCCGCGATATGAGCCATCGGACCCAGCGCCAGCGCGTAGATCGCGATGCCGTAGCCGACATTGGCGATCACGCCGCCGCCGACGCCGCGATACCAGGTCTTCTTCATGTGCGACCAGACGGTTGCCGGCCGCTTCCAGAACGCCAGCACCAGCAGCCACGGCCCCTCGAGGACGGCCAGCCAGGCGATGTAGGATATTCGATGTTCGAGCGTCTCGCCGGCCGCCCGTACCCCCATGCCGTCGGAGATGATGTAGCCCGCGATGGTGATACCGGTCAGCACGGCGAACAGCGTTGCCAGTCCATGGCGGCTGCCCGGTTTCGGCACGATGTTCTTCAGCGGTAGAGCGAGCGCCACGAGGCCGAAGCTCAGCAGGAAAACCCCGACGATGTCCTGTGCCCTGAGATGCTCTCCGATCACGCGGCCCGACACGAGGGCGACAAGGAGTGGCCCCAGGCCGCGCGCGATCGGATAGGTGTGGCTGAGATCGCCGTAGGAATAGGCCTTCAGAAGGAAGAAGTAGTAGGCGACGTGGATCGCGACCGAGAGGACGAGGAACTTCCAGGCGCCAGGTTCGATCATCGGCACGAAGGGCACGATGCAGAGGCCCATGACCGTGCCTGTCGTCATGATCAGGCCGAAAGTTGCGAGCCGATCCGACTGATCTGCCTTCAGGATGGCGTTCCAGGTGGCATGCATCAGCGCTGCTGCCAGCAGCAGCGCGATGATCAGGGGCTCGACGACCAAGGGGGCTACTTTCTTCTTGTTGCCCTCAACCTACGCCCGTGCCCAAGATCGAGAAAGGGCGGAAACGAGAACGAGGCATGCGATGACGATCGAAGCGTACAAGGCGGCGCGCGAATTCCTGCTGGCTCATCGAGGCGACTACGCGACCGCCTATCGCGACTTCCGCTGGCCCGAGATGGAGCAATTCAACTGGGCAATCGACTGGTTCGATGGCGAGCTGGCGCGGGGGCCGCTGGCGAACCAGGCCGCGCTCACGATCGCGGGCGACGACGCGGCGAGCCTCACCTTCGCCGAACTGTCGGAACGCTCCAATCGGGTCGCCAACGGACTGCGTGCGCTGGGCGTGAAGCGCGGCGACCGCATGCTGCTGATGCTGGGCAACGTGGCGCCGCTCTGGGAAGTGATGCTGGCGGCGATGAAACTCGGCGCCGTCGTGATCCCGGCCACCACCCTCCTCACACCGGTCGATCTCGCCGACCGCTTCGAGCGCGGGCGCGCGCGCCACGTCGTGGCCGCCGCCGGGGAAGCGCCCAAGTTCGAGGGCTTCGATAAGAGCCTGACACGCATCGCCGTCGGTGACGCCCCGGCCGGCTGGCACGCCTATGCCGATCTGCTCGACCATCCGGCCGAGTTCACGCCGGACGGGCCGACCCAGGCCGACGATCCGATGCTGCTCTATTTCACCTCTGGAACAACCGCGAAGCCCAAGCTCGTCCTGCATTCCCATCGCAGCTACCCGGTCGGACATCTCACCACGATCTTCGTGCTGGGCTTGCGGCCGGGCGACGTTCATCTCAACATCTCCTCGCCCGGCTGGGCCAAGCATGCTTGGAGCTGCTTCTTCGCCCCGTGGATCGCTGGCGCCACGATCTTCATCGCCAACCAGCCGCGCTTCAACGCGCGCTACCTGCTGGATGCTATCGTCGCCAACAAGGTGACGACGCTCTGCGCCCCGCCGACCGTGTGGCGCATGCTGATCCAGGAAGACCTGAAATCGTGCAAGACCGCACTACGCGAGGTCCTGGCGGCCGGCGAGCCCCTCAACCCCGAGGTGATCGAGCAGGTAGAGAAGGCCTGGGGTCTCACCATCCGCGACTTCTACGGCCAGACCGAGACAACGACCCAGGTCGGCAACCCACCCGGCCAGCCGATCAAGCCCGGCTCGATGGGCCGCCCCCTGCCCGGCTACAAAATCCGCCTGCTCGATGCCGACGAGAAGGACGCCGAGGAAGGCGAGATCTGCATCGACCTCGCGGCCCGGCCCGCCGCGCTGATGCAGGGCTACCAGCAGGATGACGGCTCGATCGCGCCTCTGACCGGCGCCGTCTACCGCACCGGCGACGTCGCCTCGCGCGACAGCGAAGGCTATCTTACCTATGTCGGCCGCGCCGACGACGTGTTCAAGGCGTCGGACTACCGGATCAGCCCGTTCGAGCTGGAAAGCGTGCTGATCGAGCATCCTGCGGTCGCCGAGGCCGCTGTGGTGCCTGCGCCCGACGCCATGCGCCTGGCCGTTCCCAAGGCCTACATAACCCTGACGGCCAGCGGCAAGCCCGATCGCGCCACGGCCCTCTCCATCTTCCAGCATCTGCGCGGCTGCCTCGCCCCCTTCAAGCGCGTGCGGCGCCTGGAGTTCGCCGAACTGCCCAAGACCATTTCCGGCAAGATCCGCCGCGTCGAACTGCGCCGCGACGAGGAAAAGCGCGCGGCCGAGAACCAGCGCGGCACTGGCGAATTCCGGGAGGAGGATTTCCCGGAGCTGGCGAAGTAGCGAAGCATTCAAAATTGTCCTCTCTGCCGCGCCAGCGGGGGGAGAGGGCCATGAGGGGAAATCCTATGAGAGAAAGCCCGGACCGGATAAACTGCCGCCCATGCTTCTCCTGATCGATAACTACGACAGCTTCACCTACAATCTCGTCCACTTCCTGGGCGATCTCGGCGCGCGCTGTGTCGTGCATCGCAATGACCAGATCACGGTCGACGAGGCGCTGGCACTGAAGCCGGCGGGCATCGTGCTTTCTCCCGGTCCCTGCACGCCCAACGAGGCCGGCATCTGCATGGACCTGATCCGCGCCGCGGCCAAAGAGCAGGTGCCGCTGTTGGGCGTCTGCCTCGGCCACCAGGCGATCGGCCAGGTGTTCGGCGGCCATGTCGTGCGCGCGCCCGAGCCGATGCACGGCAAGCTGTCGAGCGTCGTCCACAAGAACCAGAGCGTCTTCGAGGACGTGCCCTCGCCCTTCCAGGCCACGCGCTACCACTCGCTGATCGTCGATCGGAAGGATTTTCCGAAGGACCTCGAGGTCACCGCCGAGACCGGCGACATCATCATGGGCCTGCGCCACAAGACCCTGCCGATCCACGGCGTGCAATTCCACCCCGAGAGCATCGCCTCGGAGCACGGCCACAAGATCCTCGAGAACTTCCTCAAGATCGCCGGGGATCATCCGAGCCAGCAGAACAAGAAGGCGGCCTGATCCGCCGAAAGGAGATGCCTTGATCGATCGCCGCACGCTTGTCCTCTCGCTGGCGGCGACGGCCGCGTTTCCTCAAGCTTTCGCGCAGGCGTGGCCGGCCAAGCCGATTCGCATCATCGTGCCCTTCCCGGCCGGACAGGCGACCGACATCCTGGCGCGCATGATGGCGGAGCAGTTAACGAAAGCGCTGGGCCAGCAGGTGATCGCCGAGAACCGGCCCGGCGCCGGTGGCCAGATCGGGGCCGATGTCGCGGCCAAGGCGGCCCCCGACGGCTACACGCTGCTGATGGTGACGATCTCCACGCACGGGATCAGCCCGGCGCTTTATCCGAAGCTGCCCTACGATCCCCAGAAGGACTTCGCGCCGATCGCCAATATCGGACTGACGCCGCAAGTGCTGATGACCAGCCTGAAGAGCGGCATCGACTCGGTTTCCGATCTCGTCGCCAAGGCGAAGGCCGGCGCAGATATGAACTACGGCTCCTCGGGCAACGGCTCGGCCAGTCACCTCGCGGTCGAGATGCTGAAGAGCGCCGCCGGCATCAAACTCACGCACGTGCCGTTCAAGGGCAATGCCGAGGCCCAGCTCGCGCTGCAGAGCGGCGATATCCAGCTCCTGTCCGACGCCGTGCCGGGTGCGGTGGGACCGGTCCGGTCCGGCAAGGCGAAGGCGATCGGCATCGCCGACGAGCGCCGCTCGCCGTTCCTCCCCGACGTGCCGACCGTCGTCGAACAGGGACTTTACGGGGTCGTCGCCGTCGGCTGGATCGGCCTCTCCGCACCGGCAAAGACGCCCGAACCGGTTCTCGACAGGCTGAGCGCCGAGGTGATGCGCATCCTCACCGATCCCGAGGTGCTCGAGAAGTTGAAGACCCTGTCCTTTGTCCCGGCCAAGGAATCACGCCAGGAATTCGAGGCCTACATCGCGATCGAAAACACAAAGTGGCGCAAGATCATCCAGGACGCCGGCGTGAAGATCGAGTGAAACGAATTCTTTCGGCGCCAATATATTGATTTATATCAATATATTACGAGACTTAATTAAAGCTAGGGTGCAACCCCGAAGCCGGCGCGCTGGATCGCCCGGCTGATCGCCGCGACGTCCGCACCTTCGGGAAGACGCATCTCCCCGCTCTTGAGATCGACAGAGAGAGGCGCGGTGCCCGCGCCGGTGGCGGCACGGGTGACGGCCTTTACGCAGCCGTCGCAATCCATGCCGGTGACCTTGAGGATGAGTTCTTGAGCCATGTGATATAGCTTCGCGCCGGCCGGTCGAACCGGCAAGAGGCAAAAAGCGCGAGGTTCTGGGTGAGCGGCGACATCGACGATTTTCGCGGCCTTCTGGCCAGGGTGGGCAACGGCGAGACCTTGGGGATCGACGAGGCGGAGCGCGCCTTCGACATCATGACCTCGGGCGACGCGACGCCGGCCCAGATGGGCGCCTTCCTGATGGGCCTGAAAGTCCGCGGCGAGACGGCCGAGGAACTGGCGGGCGGCTCGCGGGCGCTGCGGGCCAAGGTGCTACGGGTCAAGGCGCCGGAGGGCACGATCGACATCGTGGGCACGGGTGGCGACCATCACGGCACCTACAACGTCTCCTCCTGCTCGGCCTTCGTCGTCGCGGGCGCCGGCATTCCGGTGGCCAAGCACGGCAACCGCGCCTTCACCTCCAAGTCCGGCGCCGCCGACGTGCTGTCGGCGCTCGGCATCGGCCTCGAAGTGCCCATCGAGAAACTCGAGCAGGCGCTGGTCGAAGCGAAGGTCTGCTTCCTGATGGCGCCGCGTCACCACAGCGCCATGCGCAACGTGGCCGGCCCACGGGTCGAGCTGGCGCCCTCGCGCACCATCTTCAACCTGCTGGGCCCGATGTCGAACCCCGCGCTCGTGAAGCGCCAGCTCGTGGGGGTGTTCGACCGCCGCTGGCTGAAGCCGGTCGCGCAGGCACTAGGCCAGCTCGGGCTGGAGCGCGCGCTGGTGGTGCACGGGCAGGATGGCATGGACGAACTCACCACGACGACGGCAAGCTGGGCCGCCTCGCTCGAGAACGGCAAGGTCACCGAGATCGAGATCGCGCCGGAGGAGATCGGAGTGAAGCGCGCCACGCTCGACGAGCTCAAGGGCGGCGACGCGGCCCACAATGCCGAGGCGATCCACGCGCT
>JAGNNA010000528.1 GCA_017990895.1 Reyranella sp. | reverse complement strand
CGGTTTTGGCGCCGACGGGCCGCGAAAGTGCGGCTCCTCGATCACCTGCGAGGCGACGAAGTTCACGCCACCCAGCCGGCCATCGCCGTAGGTCATCACGTACTGGCGGACGATTCGTCCACCCATCGACCATCCGACCAGAACGGGCCGCGCGAGCTCCTTTGCCGATAGCACTGCGGCGATGTCGTCTGCCCAGACCCGGTTTCCGCGGTATGCGGCGGGATCGGCTGGTTGGGCGGAGCTGCCGTGACCGCGCATGTCGAAAGCGACGATGCGGCAGTGGCTGGCGAGCGCGCTGCGAACCTGCGGCTCAAAGCAAAGGTGAGACTGCGCGAACCCGTGTATCAGCACGATTTCGGGTCCTGACGGATCTCCCCATTCGTAGACGGCGAGACGGGTGCCGTCGGGGGCGCGGACGTCGCTCCGCTCCCCCTCGAGCATAAGTGCAGACGTCATTTTTTTTCGATGTTCCACAATACGGTGACCGGAGCTGTCAGCCAGCCGACGACGCTGGTCCGCGCAGCGCCTGGCCCATACCACATGCCGAGCCAGACGTACTGCGCCGTCTCGAGCGCCCGGTTCTGCACCGCCACCGCCAGGACCTTGCTCTTTACGGGATCGGTTTCCCTTGCGTAGGCGTCGCGCAGACGCTCCATCTCCGGATCGGTTGGCCAGCCGAACCAGGACTTGTCGCCCTGGGCAATCATCCAGTTGGCCGAGATCGGATTGAGGATGTCGACGGCGATCGCATAGGTATGGAAGGCGCTCCAGCCGCCCTTGTCGGCGGGATCCTTCTTTGCTCGACGCGTCACGACTGTCTGCCAGTCCATCGACTGCATGTCGACCTTGAAGCCTCCCTGTTCGAGCAGCGATTTTGTGACGGGCGCCATGTTGGTCAGCACCGGCAGGGTGGTCGATTGCATGAGGACCACGGGTGAACCGTCGTAGCCCGCCTCCTTGAGCAGCGCCTTCGACTTCTCGAAGTTGGGCTTCTTCAGAAGGTCGCCCTCGATCTCCACGCCATTGGGGGCGCCGCAGACGAAGGCAGTGGAGCAGACCTTATAGTACTGGGGTTCACCGACCGTTGCCTTGAGGTAGTCCTCCTGGCGCATCGAGTAGAGAGCGGCGAGGCGGATCTTCGGGTTGTCGAACGGCTTGGTCAAATGGTTGAAACGCAGAGTGAACTGCTGGCCGAGCGGATTCCAGTTCACGGTCTGCACGTTTCTATCGCGCTTCAGGATCGGCAGGAGATCGTGCGGCACGTTTTCGACCATGTCGATTTCGCCGGCGATCAGCGCATTCACCTGCTGCGTAGGGTCCGACATGTCGATGAACTCGACACGGTCGACCTTTACGATCTTTCCTCCGGAAAGTCCGGAGGCGGGCTCGCTGCGGGGCTTGTACTTGGGATTGCGAATATAGACGTGCTTTTCGCCGGGCTTGGACTCGGCGTTCACGTAGATGAACGGACCGGACCCAATCTGGCTGTCGATCTGCTTGAAGGGATCGGTAGCGGCGACCCGCTTGGGCATCATGAAGGGCACGTTCGATGACGGCTTGCCGAGCGAATCGAGCACCAGGCCGTAGGGTTCCTTGAGCTTCAGGGTGAAGGTCCTGGAGTCGATAGGCGACAGATCCGCGATGAAGTCGGAAAGTTTCTGACCCATGGAGTCACGAGCCACCCAGCGCTTGAGCGAGACGGCGCAGTCCTCGGCGGTCACCGGCTGCCCATCGTGCCATTCAAGGCCATCGCGCAGCGTGAAGGTCCAGACGAGCTTGTCGGGCGAGACCTCCCATTTCTCGACCATCTGCGGCTTCACGACGTTGTTCTCATCAGTCGAGAAGAGCGTGTCGTAGACCATGTAGCCGTGGTCGCGGGTAACGTAAGCCGTCGTCCAGATGGGATCGAGGATCGTCAGGTTCCCGTTCTGCACGAACCGCAGGATTTTCTTGTTGTCCTGAGCGGCAACGCCGCTCGCCGCCAGCAACAGGGCGGCTGTCAGGACCGAGGCCGCACGCCAATTCACTCCAACCATGCCTTGCTCCTCCCTTTGAAGCCGCTGAACTGCGACTTTTCTCTGAAAACGTTTGCAGAACTCTTGCGATAGTGACGAGGAGAGTCAATGATATTAGAGAATTTAGTATGAAATCGTTCTTAGAATGACCGCTGTAACGATCCGTGACGTTGCCCTTGCCGCCGGCGTCTCGCTCAGCTCCGTCTCCCGTGCGCTGAACGGCGGGAAGTATGTGAGTGCACGCGTCGCTCGCGATGTCGCTCAGGCAGCGACGCGCCTGGGCTACAAGCCTGACTTCCTGGCTCGCAGCCTGCGTACCCGCTCCTCGGGCATGGTCGGTTGCCTCGTCTCCGACGTTTCCAATCCCCTCAACGGGTCCATCGTGCGGGCAGCCGAGGCGCATCTGCGCGACGCCGGCTACATGCTGGTCGTTACCAGCACGGCGAACGATCCCATTCGCGAGCGCGCAGCAGCGAGCGAGTTCAGCGGTCGACGCTTCGATGGCATGCTGGTCGCTCCGGGCAGCGGCGCCAACGACCCGATGTGGCGTGAACTGGCGCTCGGTGGCACGCCTGTCGTGGTCCTCGACCGCGATCCCATTGGTGCCGGCGACGATTCACGCTGGCCTGCGGTTCTGGTCGATCATCACGGCGGCGCCAAGGCCGCGACGCGGTATCTCCTGGGACTCGGCCATCGACGCATTGCCCTGCTGACGGCCGATGCCCGCATGCGGCCGAGCCGCGAGCGAATAGCCGGCTTCCAGGAAGCCTACGCCGAGGCCGGCGTCGACCCGAGCGGGGCGCAACTCTGCATTCAGACGACGCCCATGGAGTTCGCTCAAGGCGATACCGTCGCCCTCCTGCGCGGGGAGCAGCGGCCAACAGCGATCATTGCCCTTGGCACGCGCATC
>JAGNNA010000527.1 GCA_017990895.1 Reyranella sp. | reverse complement strand
CGCGATAGGTCGGCAGGCGCCCGCCGCGGCGCACGACTGAGACGTCGCCGAGGTCGAGGTCGATCAGCGTCTGGTCGAGGTCGGCGATGCCGGCATAGCCCACTGCGGCGAGGATGCGGCCGAGGTTTGGGTCGCTGGCGAAGAAGGCCGTCTTGACGAGCGGCGAGTGGGCGATGGCGTAGGCGGCCAGCCGGCACTCGGTTTCGCTGCGGCCACCGTCGATCTGCACCGTGATGAACTTGCTCGCGCCCTCGCCGTCGCGCACGATGGCCTGCGCGAGCTGCTCGGCGACCTCGATCACCGCGTCGCGCAGCGCGGCGCCGTCGGCGCTGTCGAACTGCGTCACCGGCGCGTTGCCGGCCGCGCCGCTGGCGACAAGGACGAACGAATCGTTGGTCGAGGTATCGCCGTCGATCGTGATGCGGTTGAACGAGCGGTCGGCGGCTTCCTTGACGAGCGCCTGCAGCAGCCCCGGCTCGACGGCGGCATCGGTGGCGACGAAACCGAGCATCGTCGCCATGTTCGGGCGGATCATGCCGGCGCCCTTGGCGATCCCCGTCACCGCGACCTCGCGACCGTCGATGCGCAGCTTGCGGGATGCGGCCTTGGGCACCGTGTCGGTGGTCATGATCGCCTCGGCGGCCTCGGCCCAGCGGCCAGGCGCCAGATCGGCCAGCGCGGCGGGCAGGCCGGCGATCACACGCTCGTGCGGCAACGGCTCCATGATCACGCCGGTCGAGAACGGCAGCACCTGGCGCGGCGAGACGTCGAGCAGTTCGGCGAGCGCCTCGCAGCAGGCCAGGGCCCGCGCCAGCCCTTCCTCGCCGGTGCCGGCATTGGCGTTGCCGGTGTTGACGAGCAGCGCGCGGATGCCGCCTCCCGCCGCAAGGTGGCTGCGGCAGATCTGCACCGGCGCGGCACAGAAGCGGTTCTGCGTGAAGACCGCGGCAACGTTGGCGCCCGCGGCGAGTTCGATCAACGCAACGTCGCGCCGCCCCGCCTTGCGCACGCCCGCCATCGCGGTGCCCAGGCGCACTCCGGGGACCGGGTGCAGGGCGGCAGGGTCGGGCGCTTGGAGATTCACGGGCATGGCGGGGGCTCCGTCGAGCGATCGGGAAAGGACTCGACCCGATTGTAGGAAGGCGACGCCGCTGGCATCGTCGGCGCATGGCGACGATGAAGCGGGACGCGGGCTCGGCCGGCGGGCTGGTCTACTCCACCGACGGCGGCCGCATGTGCCCGCGCTGCCGCCAGCCCGTCGCGCAGTGCCGCTGCGCCGCGGCGGCCGCGCCGGCGGGCGACGGCATCGTGCGCGTGTCGCGCCAGACCAAGGGACGCGCGGGCAAGGGCGTCACCGTCGTCACCGGGTTGGCGCTCGGCGCCGACGACCTGGCGGCGCTGGCCAAGCGGCTGCGCACCGTCTGCGGCGCCGGCGGGACGGTCAAGAACGGCGCCGTCGAGATCCAAGGCGACCACTGCGATGCGGTGATCGCGCTGTTGCGCAGCCAAGGCTTCACGGTCAAGCGCGCGGGCGGATAGACGCCGCGCGCCGGCGGCCAATGCGCTGCGCAGGCCGGCCCGGCGCCGGGCTTTCTCCACCACCGGCCCTTGAAACCGCACGGCCTGCCTCTATAATCTGCTTGCTAGCACTCGCACATGTTGAGTGCTAACAATGCTGACGGGCCGGGCACTCGCGACAAAGTTCAAGCGCCGCCAGCGGAGTTCCGGCTCTGCTGCTGCTCGTCACCTTCTAGCTTCCATTCTGGCCTCACAAGGAGATAGACCCATGAAACTTCGTCCGTTGCACGATCGCGTGATCGTCAAGCGCCTGGAACAGGAAACCAAGACCGCCTCGGGCATCGTCATCCCCGACAACGCCGCCGAGAAGCCCGACCAGGGCGAAGTGACGGCCGTCGGCCCGGGCAAGCGCAACGACAAGGGCGATTTCATCGCCCTGAACATCAAGGTCGGCGACCGCGTGCTGTTCGGCAAGTACAGCGGCCAGACCGTCAAGGTCGATGGCGACGAACTGCTCGTGATGCGCGAGGAAGACCTCTTCGCCGTCGTCGAGAAGTAAGCCCCAGAACTCGAAACACGCAAAGGAATTCAACATGGCAGCAAAAGACGTCATCTTCGGGTCCGACGCCCGTCACCGCATGGTCGAGGGCGTGAACATCCTGGCCAACGCGGTCAAGGTCACGCTCGGCCCCAAGGGTCGCAATGTGGTGCTCGAGCGCAGCTACGGCGCCCCCACCGTCACCAAGGACGGTGTCTCGGTGGCCAAGGAAGTCGAGCTCAAGGACAAGCTCCAGAACATGGGCGCGCAGATGGTCAAGGAAGTCGCTTCCAAGACCTCCGACATCGCCGGCGACGGCACCACCACCGCGACCGTGCTGGCCCAGGCCATCGTGCGCGAAGGCATGAAGTACGTGGCCGCGGGCATGAACCCGATGGACTTGAAGCGCGGCATCGACAAGGCCGTCGTCGCGCTCGTCGAACAGCTCAAGAAGCAGTCTAAGCCGACGACCACGAGCAAGGAAATCGGCCAGGTCGGCGCGATCTCGGCCAACGCCGACGAGTCGATCGGCAAGATCATCGCCGACGCGATGGACAAGGTCGGCAAGGAAGGCGTGATCACCGTCGAAGACGGCAAGAGCCTCAACAACGAGCTCGAAGTCGTCGAGGGCATGCAGTTCGACCGCGGCTACCTGTCGCCCTACTTCATCAACAACCCCGACAAGCAGAGCGCGATCCTCGACAACCCGTACGTGCTGGTCTACGACAAAAAGATCAGCAACATCCGCGACCTGCTGCCGACGCTGGAGCAGGTGGCCAAGTCGGGCCGTCCGCTGCTCGTGATCGCCGAAGAAGTCGAAGGCGAAGCGCTGGCGACCCTAGTCGTCAACACGATCCGCGGCATCCTCAAG
>JAGNNA010000526.1 GCA_017990895.1 Reyranella sp. | reverse complement strand
CCGCCTCCCCATTCAAATGGGGAGGTGCCCGCGTAACCGCGGGCGGAGGGGTCAAGAATTCGGAGCGGGCGAGGAGGGCTGACCCCTCCGTCGGCGCGAGGCGCCGACACCTCCCCATTTGAATGGGGAGGCGAACCTGAGTCACTTCACCCACACGCCGCCGTCCTTGTTGCGGTAGCCGAGGCTGAGATACGCCGCGTCGACCAGCGACTGGCCGCGCTCGTTCATCAAGAGGCCGGGACCCATGCGGTTCATCGTATAGCCGAAGGACAGGCCGGCGACCGGATCGGCGAAGCCCAGCGATCCGCCGGCGCCGACATGGCCGAAGGCGGCGCTTGCCAGGATCACGCTGTCGCAATCCTCGCCCCAGAGCTTCGCGGCGAGGCTACGCCTGCGATTGTCCATCGACTTCATGAAACCCAGGGCGAAGCGCGTCGGGATGCGCAGGGTGGCGTCGTCGTGCGTCGCCATCGAGACCTCGCCCATGCGGGCAAGCGTCGTGGCATCGACCAGGTCGCCACCGCCGTTCGCCAGCGGGCCGTACATGCCGGCCAGGCCGCGCGCATTCGTGATGCCGTTGGCCGCGCCGATCTCCGCGGCATGGCCCGCCCGCGTATTGGCGCCGCCGGAGCGCCAGGCACCGTTGTTGAAATAGAAGAGGGCGGCGACCGATTCCTTGTTGGTCGCGAGGTCGCGCATGAACGGCGTCACCGCGTCGGCCGCCTTGTAGACATGGGCCACGATCGGCGCGACCCGTGGCTCGATCTCCTCGGGCAGGCCGATCCAGAAGTCGAGGCCCAGCGGGCCCGCGATCTCCTCGCGGAAGAAGGTGCCCAGCGACTTGCCCGAGGCGCGGCGCACCATTTCGCCCACGGTCCAGCCGAAGGTGAAGCCGTGATAGCCGTTGCGCGTGCCTGGCTCCCAGAAGGGGACCTCGGCCGCCAGCCGCTCGGTCATGTAGGCCCAGTCATAGGGCCCGTCGTCCTTCACCTTCGCGCGCACCGCCGGCACGGCCGACGAATGGTCGAGCATCATGCGCGTCGTCACATGCTCCTTGCCGTGTTGGGCGAACTCCGGCCACAGCTCGGAGACCGGCGCGTCGAGGTCCAGCACGCCGCGGCTCGCCAGCACATGCGCGCAGAGCGCCGTGGCGCCCTTGGTGCAGGAGAAGACGACGCTCACCGTGTCGCGTGTCCACGGCGCCTGGGTCTTCGCATTGGCGATGCCGCCCCACAGGTCGACGACCGTCTCGCCGCCCACCGTAAGGCACACCGAGGCGCCGATCTCGCCTTTCTCCTTGAGGTTCTTCTCGAAGGCCTCGGCGACCCGCTCGAAGCCCGGCCGGCAGGTGCCCTGGGTCATGCGCGCACTCATTGCTTGGGCACGGGGATGTTGAAAGCGTCGAGCACGAAGCGCGCGCAATGGGACAGGCCGGTCTGGTCGATCCCGTGGCCGACGCCCTTGGCGATGTGCACGCCGACCTCGACACCGTTCTCATACAGTGTCTGCGCGGCGCGCTGTGTCAGCACCGCCGGCAGCATGTCGTCACTGTCGCCATGGACCAGCAGGACAGGCGGCTTCGACCTTATCTCGGTCGCCAGCGCCTCGGGCGCGGCCAGCATGCCGGAGAAGCCGACGATGCCGGCGAGCGGCATCGCGCGGCGCAGGCCGACATGCAGCGCCATCATGGTGCCCTGGCTGAAGCCGATCAGGACGGTCTTCGATTCGTCGAGCCCGTATTTCGCCATCGTGTCGTCGAGGAACTGCTCGGCGAAAGGCGCGGCCGAGCGCACGCCCGCCGCCGCGACCTCCGGATCGAGGCGCGAGATGCCGAACCACTGGAAGCCCATCGGATTGCCCTCGCAAGGGTAAGGTGCGTTGGGCGCGTGGAACACGACGTCCGGCATCAGCGGCGCCAGGACGGGCGCGAGCCCGATCAGGTCGTTACCGTCGGCGCCGTAGCCGTGCAGCAGGATCACGAGATGGCCGGGCTTGCCGCCGGAATGCGGGCCGTGGCTCGGGCCGTCGATCTTCCTGGTCATTTGGCTACTTTCTCCTTTGCGCCCCAATCCGGCATGTTGCGGCGATAGTGCCAGAGCACGAGCGCGGCTGCGCTGCGCCAGGGCCGCCAGGCCTCGGCAATTTTGAGAAGCCGCTTTGCGTCGGGGCGGGTGCGCAGCTTCTTGAGGTGCTGCGCGGCCACGACGAGGCCGAGGTCGAGCCCCGGCATGATGTCCGGCCGGCCGTGGGCGAACATCAGATAGATCTCGGCCGTCCAGGGGCCGATCCCCTTGGCCTGGGTCAGCATCGCGATGGCGGCCGCATCGTCGAGCTCGTGCAGCGCATCGAACGAGATGCGGCCCTCGACGATGTCGGTGGCAAGGCTGCGCCCGTACTTCATCTTGGCGGCCGAGAGACCGACGGCGCGCAGCTGCTCGTCGCTCATCGCCAGGAAATCCGTCGGCTCCATCGACGGCACGGCGGCTTCGAGCCGCAGCCAGATGCTGCGCGCGGCATGGACCGAGACCTGCTGGCCCACGATCGAGCGCATCAACCCGCCGAAGCCGGTCGGCATGTCGCGCAGCTCGGGGTGGCCGGCCTCGTCGAGGGCCCGCGCGATGTCGGGGTCGGCGGCCGCCAGTTCACGCAGTGCCTTCTTGAGGGTCTTCTTGTCGAGGACGACCGGAGATGTCGCTTTGGCCATTGTGCTCCCGCCATAGCACGCGGCGAGGGGGCGCTGTAACGTCGGATCATGACCGTTGTCACGCGTTTTGCCCCCAGTCCGACGGGCGAACTCCATCTCGGCAGCGCCTATTCGGCTCGCATCGCCTGGCGACGCGCGCGCGACGCGGGCGGCACCTTCCTGGTGCGGATCGAGGACATCGACATCCGCCGCTGCCGCCGTGAATACGAGACGGCGATGCTGGCCGA
>JAGNNA010000164.1 GCA_017990895.1 Reyranella sp. | reverse complement strand
CCGTAGGCGTCGAACACGCACATCTCGACGCCTGCCAGGAATTCGGCCATTCAATTGCTCCGGAGCGGACCAGACCGTAGGCTAACAAGCATGTTCATCGCCATCGTTCAAATCCCCATGTCCAGGCGTCCGCGGGACGCCGCCGTCGAGGCCGCTGCCAAGTCGGCGCCGACCTATACCGCGCTCGGCGCGAAGGGCCTTCTGAAGAAGTACTACCTGAACGGCGAGGCGGGCGGCGGCGGTGTCTATCTCTGGGCATCGGAAGCGGCGGCTCGCGCCTGGTACACGCCGGAATGGGAAAAGCGCATGGAAGCGGCCTTCGGTGCCAGGCCGACCGTCACCTACTATGACAACCACGTCGTGGTGGACAACGAATCGGGTGAGGTTCGGATCGAGAACGCCTGACCGCGCGACCGACGTTGCGCGCTTTCATCATTCACGGAAGGAAACAATGCAGAGGCGCAAGCTTGGCCGGACGGGCCTCGAGGTTTCGGTGCTGGGATACGGCGCGGGTGCGGTGGGCGGTCTGTTCACCAAGGGCGCCGCGCAGGACCAGGAGCGTGCCGTGGTGCGGGCGATCGAGGCCGGCATCAACTACTTCGACACGGCCGCCCGCTATGGTGACGGCGAGTCGGAGCGCAATCTCGGGCGTGTGCTGAAGGCCCTGAAGGCCGACGTCGTGGTCGGCACCAAGTTCCGGCTGACCGCGGCGGACCGCGCCGACGTCGCGGGTCTGATCACCCGCTCGACCGAGGAGAGCCTGAAGCGCATGGGGCGGGACCATGTCGATCTGTTGCAGCTCCACAATCCGCTGACGGCGGCGGATGACGGCGACAGGCTGGATGTGGAGATCGCGCTGAACGAGGTCGTGCCGGCGCTGGAGAAGCTGCGGAGCCAGGGCAAGACGCGCTTCATCGGCTTCAGCGGCGTAGGCGAACCCGCCGCTCTGCTGAAGGCCGTCGATTCGAAGCTCTTCGACACGGTCCAGGTCGTCTACAACGCCCTGAATCCCAGTGCCGGCGGGCCGATGCCCAAGGGCGCGCCGGGCCTCGACTACGGCCGTCTGCTCGACCGGGCCGAGGCAGCCGGCATGGGCACGATCGTCATTCGTGCATTGGCGGGCGGGGCCCTCGCCGGCACGATGGACCGCCATCCGCTTGCCCAGCAACAGGTCCCGCCGATCGGCTCTGCGCCGGACTTCGCGGGCGACGTGGCGCGCGCGCGGGAGCTGGAGCCGTTGGTGAAGGAAGGCGTGGCGGAAAGCCTGACCGAACTCGCCGAGCGATTCGTGATCTCCCATCCGGCCGTGTCGACCATGCTGGTCGGCTACTCGACCCTGCAGCACCTCGAAGAGGCGATCGCCGCGGTGAACAAGGGGCCGCTGCCGGCGGCCGCCGTGCAACGGATCGGCGGCTAGCGCAAAATCTGGCGGAAGCATCGGCGATGGCGAAGCGTGCGACCCAACCCCGCTTCGACGTCGCCGTCTTGCGCGAACAGGCCGGCCCCAAAGTGTTCGCGCGGGGCGAGGAATACCATCGCGACGGGCAGGTCGACCTTCTGTCGGTCGAACGGAACCGAGTGCTCGCCCAGGTCACTGGCTCGGAAGATTACCGCACCGTTCTGACGAAACGCGGCAAGAAGATCGGCGGCGAATGCTCGTGCCCGGCCTTCCGCGATTGGGGCTTCTGCAAGCACATGGTGGCGACCGGCCTCGCCGCCAACGATGTAGCCGACGACGGCCAGCAGGGGCCATCCATTCTCGACCGCATCCGGGCCCATCTGAAGCAGAAGGGCGTCGATTCCTTGGTCGAGATGGTCGTCGAACTCGCCGAGCGAGACACGGCCCTGTTCCGCAAGCTCGATATCGCCGCCACCGCCTCGTCCGCCGGCGACGTCAAGCGTCTCGAAAAGCAGCTGCGTCGGGCGATCGATGTCGCCACCCGAACGGGAGGTTTCGTCGACTACAACGAAGCCGACGGCTGGGCCGACAATGTTGGCGCCGCTCTCGATGCTGTCGCCCAGCTTGCAGGCGGCCAGCATGCCGCTCTGGCCACGAATCTCGCCCTGTACGCCATCGACCGCATCGAAGACGCGATCGAGGAGATCGACGAATCCGGTGGCCATGGCAACAGGCTGCTCGAACAGGCCGGCGACGTCCATCTCGCTGCGTGTCTGGCGGTGATGCCTGACCCGGTCGTCCTCGCGCGCGATCTCTTCCCGCGCCAACTCTATGGCCAGTACGATACTTTCTATCGGGCCGTGGTGCGGTACGATGAGGCTTTGGGCGAAGCGGGGCTCGCCGAGTATCGACGCCTTGCCATCGAAGCCTGGGAAAAACTGCCGCCGCCGACGCGAAAGCCCGAGAAGAACGAGAACGACGCTTCCGTCCTTGTCGACATCCTCGACTTCTTCGCCGAGCGCGATGGCGATGTCGAGGCGCGCATCGCGCTGCGATCCTGGAACCTGTCGACGTCATCCGACTATCTGACATTGGCGAAGTTCTGCCTCGCCGAGGGCCGCACGGCGGAGGCTTTACGGTACGCCGAGGAGGGGCTGTGGATGTTCGAGGACGGGCGGCCGGATGAAAGGCTGGTGCTCTTCGTCGTCGACCTCCTTGCAAAGGCCGGGCGGAAGGAAGATGCCGCCTCGGCTTTGTGGAAGGCTTTCGAAAAGGCTCCAAGCCTGGATCTCTATCGGCAGATCCGAAAGCTGGGCGGGAAGGCTGCATGCGAACGCGCCTTGACACACCTGGAGGCGAAGGCAGCGGCCAGCCGGCCCCTGACCGGGGACATGACGGTCAGCACTTTCATCGGAATCCTCATGGAGGAGAAGATGTACGATGCGGCGTGGACCGCCCTGCGCGGTCACCCTGAGATGGGGCCGTATCTCACGGGGCCGCTGGCCGAGGCGAGTGAGAAGACTCATCCGCAGGAGGCGCTCGCGGCCCATGCCCGGAATGTCGAATTCTACATCGGCATGGGCGGCAGCACGGGCAACAAAGAGGCTTGCGGGCTGATTGCCCGCATGGCTCGATTGCGCGAGCCGGCTGCTCAGGCTCAATACGTCGCGACGCTCAAGCAGCGTCACCGGCTCAAGCGCAACTTCATGAAGCTTCTGGGATGAAGCCATGCGGAAGTCCGAGATAGAGAGGCAGAATCAGAACCTCCTGCTTCAGCAGCGCCAGTTCCGCATGGCCGCCGACGTGGTGACGGACGCCATCATGGACTTCCCTGAAGTCCGGGCCGTGGCCGTCATCGGCTCCGTTGCCCAGAAGCTGTGGAAGGCGATCCCGCGTTTTTCGGAGTTCCGCCGCGCACGCATCGAGGTTTGGCACGAGTGCGCGGACCTCGATCTGGCGGTGTGGCTGGGCTCCCAGGACCGTCTGGACGAGATGCGCCGAGCCCTGGCGCAATCCCTGACTGCCGCCTTCAAGGCGGGCAAGGGAGTGAGCGTGCCCAGCAATCGGGTTGACGTGTTTCTGTTCGAGCCGGACAGCGACCGCTATCTCGGTCGGCTCTGCCGCTACAGTACGTGTCCCAAGGGAAAGCTCGACTGTCTCGTTCCTGGTTGCGGGACGATTCCCTTCAACAAGGTCGTCGAAGGCTTTAGGCCCTACGCCGATATCGTCGCTACGGCAGCGGAAACAATGCTCTATGAGCGTGGCAAGGGACGGCTACGCTCGGCCCTCGATCTCCCGTCCGTGGACGACTGACGTCAGCGCGCCAGCGCGTCGCGTGTCCAGCGCTCGATGGCGCTCGCGTCCATGGCGCCGGACTGGCGGGCGATCGGCTTGCCGTGATGGAACAGGATCATCGTCGGGATCCCCTGGATGCCGAACCGTTGCGCGAGCTCCTGCTCCTCGTCGGTGTTGACCTTGGCCAGCCGCACGGCGGGTTCCAGCCGCGCCGCTGCGCGCTCGAACTGCGGCGCCATCGCCTTGCAGGGCCCGCACCACGGCGCCCAGAAGTCGACCAGCACCGGGATGTCACTCTTTGCAGCATGGGCCTCGAAGCTGCTGACATCCAGGGCCACGGGATGACCGTCGAACAGCGGCGAACCGCACTGGCCGCACTTGCCCTTGCTGCCAGCCGCCAGTCTCTCGCGAGGAAAGCGGTTCAGGGTGCTGCAGCTTGGACAAGCGAGGAGCAGGGCATCGGTCATGACGTACCTCGAAACAATTTGTCCAGCGACCTACGACCGTCCCGTCGCCGGCGGGACGCTGCGGAACTGGCCGTTCAGGCGATCACGATAAACGTTCAGGCTTTCCATGATGCGCTGGACATAGTTGCGCGTCTCGCGGAACGGCATCAGCTCGATCCAATCGACCATGTCGACCTTGGCGGTTCGCGGGTCGCCGCCAGCTTCAATCCAGCGGGCGACCCTGTTGGGCCCGGCATTATACGCCGCCAGCGCCAGCTCGTAGGAGCCTCCGAAGCGCTGCAGCATCTCGGCGAGATACTGGCTGCCGAGCTGCACGTTGTAGGCCGGATCGCGCGTCAGCTTGCTCTCGATGAAGGGTACTTTCAATCGCCCCGCCACGTCGCGCGCGGTCGTCGGCAGGAGCTGCATCAGGCCGAGTGCATTCGAGGTCGAGACGGCGCCAGCATTGAACGAACTCTCCTGCTTCGCGAGCGCCAGGGCAAGCGCCCGCTCGATCGATCCCGTGGAACCAAGATCGACGATGGGAAAGGCCGCGTCGAACAGGACCACGCCATTCTCGGCGCCGCGCCGCGCCACCGTGAGGCCGACATCGGGGCGCTTGAGGTCGAGGGCGAGTTGAGCCAGCAGCGCCACCTCGCCCGGCGACGTCACCGAGCGCGCGAGACGCAGCAGGAACGGGCGGGCGCGGTCATACTCCTCGACCTGGCCGAGATACCGGGCCATTGCCGCGAGTTCGCGACCGGCCAGCGCCTGCTTGTCTGCGGCTGTGGGCACGGGATCGACCGGGAATTTCGGGCTCACGCCCTGGAGCTTCTTCGCGGCCAACTGGCCGTAGAAGGTCTGGCCGTGGCCGGCCGCATGTCCGTACCAGTCGTTGGCGTCCTTGGTCTGGTTCGCCGCCTCATAGGTGCGGGCGAGCCAGTAGGCGCCGCGGCTCTTCGAGATGCCGGTCGAGACGCCGTCGTAGAGCGTGGAGAAATGCTTCAGCGCGACGGCCGGCTTCTTGAGCTGGCGAAGCGCGATCCAGCCCGCGAGGAACTCCGCCTCGGCGAAGGAAACGCCCTTGGTGAGCCCGTGGCCGACGGCGACGGCATAGGCGTCGGCCGGACGATCGGCATCCAGCAGCGCGCGCACCACGAGATTGCGCTCGTTCCACCAGGCATCGTTCTGGTTGGGAATGGGACCGGCGAGCGCCGCCTTCGCCTCGTCGAGGGTACCGGTCCGCCGGATCCACTGCATGCGCTCGAAGCGCAGCGTGGGGTCGTTGAGCCGTGCCGGCGCAAGCGCGCGCACGAGCGTGGCCGCATCGGCGGCGCGCGTCGCCATGGCGAGGCGCGCATTGGCGACAGGCAGGTAGTCCGGCGGCAGTTTGGGCACCAGGTCGCGCGCCACCGGATGGCGGCCCTCGCGCAGGATGCGGTCGAAGCGGGCGACCTGGTCGGGCCCGGTCAGGAACTGGGCATAACGATTAAGGAAGTCGTTCTCGTCCGAACTGCGCAGCGTCGCGTTCTGCCAGGTGTCGCGGGCGAAGCGGGCGACGTCGTTGGGCGCGGCCGTACCCGCCGCCTCGAGCCGGCGCATGTGGCCGGTGCTGGTGAGGGGCGGGAAGGCCGTGAAATAGCGGACGACTTCGGTGGCTGGCGTCTCCGGTCCGATCCGCTCCTCGGCCTGGCGCCGCAGCACCTCGGGCTCGGGCCAGTCGGGCTGTTCGCGCAGGAAGCGCCAGGTCGTGGCGAAGCTCGCCTCGGTCCGGGGCGCCGCCCGCAGAATGCTCCAGGCGACGTAGCGGTCGAGCAGCGTGTTGCGGAAGTTGGCGACGGCGGCGCGGGCATCGGCCCACCGGCTGTCGTCGATCGCCTTGAGGGCGGTCGAGAAGGCCGCGATCTCCGCCGGGCTAAGCGGGGTGGCGGCTACGGCCTGCGCGGGGGGCGTCGACAAGCCGGCTCCCTGCACGGACGGTGCGGACGACGGCGCCGAAGAGGGTGGCGGCTCGGGCTTTTCGACGTCACCGGGCAGCCGCCGGATGCCGGTGGTGGGCGCGGCCGGCTGGGCCAGGGCGGGTGCCGCAACCAGCAGGGAAGCCAACAAGATGAGGGGGGATTTTCTGTGTTTCACGCCAGAAATCGTAGGCAGGGAGTTGCGGCATCACAATGGCAAGCTGCTCAACTTGCAGCGCCAAACCCCGGAGCCTAGAGTGGATCGCTCAAGGAAAGTCGGAGGAAAGCCATGTTCACCGGATCGCTCGTTGCACTGATTACGCCGTTCAAGAACGGATCGGTGGACGAGAAGGGATTCGAGAAGTTCGTGGCCTGGCAGATTAAGGAAGGCACCGACGGGCTGGTCCCGTGCGGCACCACCGGTGAATCGCCCACCCTCTCAATGGAAGAGCACAAGCGCGTCATCGACATCTGCATCGCCGCGGCCAAGGGCTCGGGCGTGCCGGTGATCGCCGGCACCGGCTCGAATTCGACCGCCGAGGCGATCGAACTCACCCAGCACGCCAAGAAGGCCGGCGCCGATGCTGCCATGCTGGTCGTGCCCTACTACAACAAGCCGACCCAGGAAGGCCTGTTCCAGCACTTCAAGGCGGTGGCCGAGGCCGTCGACATCCCCATCCTGCTCTACAACGTGCCGCCGCGCACAGGCGGCGACATGCAGGTCGAGACGGTGATCAGGCTTTCGCAGGTCCGGAACATCGTGGGCATCAAGGATGCCAGCTACGACATGGCGCGCCCGACCCTGACCCGCCTCAAGGCGAAGAAGGGCTTCGTGCAGCTCTCGGGCGAGGATGCGAGCGCGCTCGGATTCCTGGCGCAGGGCGGCGACGGTTGTATCTCGGTGACCGCCAACGTGGCGCCGCGCCTGTGCGGCGACATGCACGATGCGTGGAAGAAGCGCGACCTCGACAAGGCGTTCGAGCTGCAGGACCGGCTGATGCCGCTGCACAAGGCGATGTTCTGCGAGACCAGCCCCGGCCCGGTGAAGTATGCCGCCGAGCTGATCGGCCAGTGCAGCGCCGAGATGCGCCTGCCGATGGTGCCGATCGCCGAGAGCAGCAAGAAGGCCGTGCACGAGGCCATGGTCCACGCCGGCCTCATCAACTAGAAACCGGGTTCTTCCAACTCACGAGTGTCCTGTGGCCAATAAACCGGAACTGGACCGCACCGTTGTGGCCCAGAACCGCAAGGCGCGGCACAACTACTTCATCGAGGAGACCTTCGAGGCCGGTCTTGCGCTGACTGGCACCGAGGTCAAGTCGCTGCGCGGCGGGCGCAGCACGATCGCCGAATCCTATGTGACGGAGGAGGGCGGCGAGGCTTGGCTGGTCAACGCCAATATTCCGATCTACGCCTCCGGCAATCGCAACAATCACGAGCCGCGCCGGGCGCGCAAGCTGCTGCTGCACCGGGGCCAGATCAACAAGCTGATCGGCGCGATCCAGCGCGAGGGCCGCACGGTCGTGCCGCTGCAGGTCTATTTCAATCCGCGCGGCCGCGCCAAGATCGAGATCGCGCTGGCCACCGGCAAGCAGGCGCACGACAAGCGCCAGTCGATCAAGGATCGCGACTGGCAGCGCCAGCGCGCGCGGATGATGTCGTCGCGGCGGTAAAGAAGGAGCAGCTCATGAGTACCGTCCTGATCACCGGCGCCGCCCGTGGCCTCGGCCTCGACTTCGTGAAGCAGTACGCGGCCAAGGGCTGGAAGGTGCATGCCTGCGCACGCACGCCGGACGCGCTGGGCGGCGTGAAAGGCGACATTCATCCCCACAAGCTCGAGGTCACCGACTATGCCGCCGTGAAGGCGCTGGCGGCAAAGCTGAAGGGCGAGGCGATCGACGTGCTGATCTGCAATGCCGGCGTGGCGGGCCGCGAGGCCGGCGATCTCGGCAGCATCGATCCCAAGGTCTGGCGCGACACGTTCGAGGTGAACGCGCTCGCCCCGCTGATGATGGCCGAGGCCTTCGTCGAGCAGGTGGCGGCGTCGAAGGATCGCAAGCTGGTCGCGATCTCAAGCCGGCTGGGCAGCATCACGCACAATGACGGCGCCCGCTACGCCTATCGCGCCAGCAAGACAGCGCTCAACATGGAATGGAAGAGCCTGTCGAAGGACACGGCCTCCAGGGGCCTGATCTGCGTCGTGCTGCATCCCGGATGGGTGCAGACCGACATGGGCGGCCAGGCGGCCACGCTGACGATCGCCCAGAGCGTGCCCTCCATGGTCAAGGTGATCGACGGGCTGAAGCCCGCCGACAATGGCCGGTTCCTGAACTACGACGGCGCCGAGCTTCCCTGGTAGAGCCATGCTGCTCAGCGAGGAACAGACGCTCATCCGCGACACCGCCCGGGCCTTCGCCCAGGAGCAGGTGCTGCCGCATGTGCGGGCCTGGGAAGCCGCCGGCGCAATTCCCCGGTCGCTTCTCGCGGAGATGGGACGGCTCGGGTTCATGGGCATGACCGTGCCGGCCGAGTGGGGCGGCGCCGGCGCCGACATGGTGTCCTACGTGCTGGCGCTGGAGGAGATCGCGGCGGCCGATGGCGGCCTGTCGACGGTGATGAGCGTCAACAACTCGCCCGACTGCGCGGCGCTGCTGGCCTACGGGTCGGACGAGCAGAAGGAAAAGTGGTTGAAGCCGCTGGCCCGCGGCGAGGTGCTGGGCGCCTTCTGCCTCACCGAGCCGCATGCGGGCTCCGACGCCTCGAACCTGAAGACGCGGGCTGAACGGCGCGGCAACGGCTGGGTGCTGAAAGGCGTGAAGCAGTTCATCACCTCCGGCCGCAGTGCGGACATGGCGCTGGTCTTCGCGGTCACCGACCCGTCGTCGGCCAAGCGCGGCATCTCCTGCTTCATCGTGCCGACCGACACGCCGGGCTATCGCGTCGCCTCGGTCGAGAAGAAGCTCGGCCAGAAATCGTCCGATACCTGCCAGATCGCTTTCGAGGACTGCATCGTCGGCACCGACGCAGTGCTGGGCGGCGAAGGCGAGGGTTATCGCGTGGCGCTGGCCAACCTGTCCGTCGGACGAATCGGCATCGCGGCACAGGCGGTCGGCATGGCCCGGGCCGCCTTCGAGGCGGCCCGCAGCTACGCCCAAGAGCGCGAGGCGTTCGGCACGAAGATCGCGAACCACCAAGCGGTCCTGTTCCGGCTCGCCGACATGGCCACCAAGGTGACGGTCGCCCGGCAAATGGTGCTGCATGCGGCAACCTTGCGCGATGCCGGCCGTCCATGCCTCACCGAGGCCGCAATGGCGAAGCTATATGCTTCCGAAATGGCCGAGGAAGTGTGCTCGGCCGCAATTCAGATCCATGGCGGTTACGGGTACGTTTCCGACTACCTGGTGGAGAAGATCTGGCGCGACGTGCGTGTCTGCCAGATCTACGAGGGCACCAGCGACGTGCAGCGCATCCTGATCGGTCGTGGTCTGGCAGGCTTGTAGGCTCGCCTTTCGCTTGTTCCAGAGCATGCCGCGTGCGAACATCAGCCGGTGTGAGGCCGCGAAAGTGGTTGGGGAACTGGGGGAGCCGGGCGACGGATGGTGTCGGTCGTGCGCCGTGATTTTATGAAGCTCATCGCAATTGCCGCAGCACTGCTGGCGGTGACGGGCGGCGTTGTCGCCCAGGATAGCAAGACGCTACCGAAGAGCGTAGCGGCGCCGTCGACCACGCGCGTCATCCAGATGCAGACGGCCTTCAGTCCCGTCCTGCCGGGGTCGGGGGAAGGCGTCCGTGTCTTCAGCCGCTCCGTGAAGCACATGACGGCCGGGGCCGTCGCCATCAAGATCCTGGAACCGGGTCGGGTCGCGCCGACCGCCGAGATGCTGGACGCCATCGTCGCGGGCGACCTCGAGGCCGCCTTCACATGGTCGGGCTATGCCGCCAGCAAGGCACCGGTCTTCAACATCTTCGCCACCGTGCCGTTCGGTCTCGGCCCTGAGGACATGGCGTCCTGGATGCTCGAGGGAGACGGTTCCCGCATCCACCGGGATGCCTATGACAAACTGGGTGTGGTCGGCATCCCCTGCGGCATCCAGGGCCCCAAGGGCGGCGGCTGGTTCCGGGGCGAGGTCAACACCGTGGCCGACTTCAAGGGACTGCGGTTGCGCTACGGCAAGCTGGCGGCCGAGGTGATTGTGCGCCTGGGCGCCGTCGCCGTGCCGCTGCCGCCCGGCGAGTTCTTCTACAAGCTGCAGCAGGGCAATGTGGACGGCGGCGAGATGTCGACGCCGGCCATGGATGCCGCGCTGGGCTTCGACAAGCTCGGCCTTCCTTATTATCTGCCGGGCTGGCAGCAGCCGTCGGCCGTACTCGACTTCCTGATGCGCAAGGACAAGTGGGCGGCCTTGCCGGCCTCGCTGCGCGCGCAGATCCAGACCGCCTGTCAGGCGAACATCGCCTGGATGCTCAGCCGCTCGCCCAACGTGCAGGGTGTTGCGCTCGAGAAGCTGAAGGCATCCGGCATCGAAGTCCGCGAATGGTCGCCCGACGTTCTGGCCGCCTTCCGCAAGAACAGCGAAATCGTGGTCAAGGACCTGGCGGAGCGCGATGCCGACTTCGCGGCGGCGCTGGCCAATCAGAAGGCTTTCATTGCGCAGGGAGCGCACTGGCGCGCCCTCTCTCGCCTGCCGTAACCGACGGCTTGCACGCGATCCCCGGTCCGGGCAGTTTCACCCTGACA
>JAGNNA010000163.1 GCA_017990895.1 Reyranella sp. | reverse complement strand
GGCGAGAAGCGCCGCGTGGCGCTGTGCCGCCTGCTGCTCAGCAAGCCCGACATGCTGCTGCTCGACGAGCCGACCAACCATCTCGACGCCGAGTCGGTGGCCTGGCTGGAGCGCCATCTCGCGGAGTTCCCCGGCACCGTCGTGGCCGTCACCCACGATCGCTACTTCCTCGACAACGTCGCCGGCTGGATCCTCGAACTCGACCGCGGCGCCGGCATCCCGTGGGAAGGCAACTACTCGTCCTGGCTGAAGCAGAAGGACAAGCGCCTCGAGCTGGAAGAGAAGACCGCCGACGCCCGCCGACGCACCATGCAGCGTGAGCTCGAATGGATGGGCACCAGCCCCTCGGCCCGCCGCTCCAAGAGCAAGGCGCGTATCGCTGCCTACGAGCGCATGGTGGAAGAGGACAGCCAGCAGACGCTCGACCGCGCACAGATCGTCATTCCCGCCGGCCCGCGACTGGGCGACCATGTCATCCGCGCCGAGGGCATCTCCAAGGGCTTCGGCGACCGGCTGCTGATCGACAATCTGTCGTTCAACCTGCCGCCGGGCGGCATCGTGGGCGTCATCGGCCCCAACGGCGCCGGCAAGACCACGCTGTTCAAGATGATCACCGGCCAGGACAAGCCTGACACCGGCACCTTCTCGGTCGGCCCGACGGTGAAGCTCGGCTATGTCGACCAGAGCCGCGAGACGCTCGATCCCAACAAGAGCGTGTGGGAGGAGCTTTCGGGCGGCCTCGACATCATCAAGCTCGGCACCAAGGAAGTGTCCAGCCGCGCCTATTGCGGCTCCTTCAACTTCAAGGGCGCCGACCAGCAGAAGAAGGTCGGCCAGCTCTCGGGCGGCGAACGCAATCGCGTCAACCTCGCCAAGATGCTGAAGAGCGGCGCCAACGTGCTGCTGCTCGACGAGCCGACCAACGACCTCGACGTCGACACCCTGCGCGCGCTCGAAGAGGCGCTGGTCGAGTTCGCCGGCTGCGCCGTCGTGATCTCGCATGATCGCTGGTTCCTCGACCGCACCGCCACCCACATGCTGGCCTTCGAGGGCGACAGCCATGTCGAGTGGTTCGAGGGCAACTACCAGGACTACGAACTCGACCGGCATCGTCGCCTCGGCACCGACGCCGACCAGCCGCACCGCATCAAGTACAAGCCGCTGGTCCGCTAGACCGGCGGGCGCAGGAACGGCGGCACGCCATGAATCCGCTCAACGAAGTCCAGTGGGGACACGACTGGGCGTGGGGCGTGCCGCTGATCGCGCTCACCTGCGTCATCCACATCCTCTGCCTGGCGGTCTTCACCGCCCGGGTCGACAAGGTGCTCGACACGATGCGGGACCGCGGCCGCCACGTCACGCTCATCTTCTCCCTGGTGATGGCGATGGCGGTCACACTGGTGACGACCCTGCACATCCTCGAAGGCGGCATCTGGGCGCTGGCCTTCCGCTTCCTCGGTGCCATCCCCGACAACCGCTCCGCCATGCTCTACTCGCTGGGCGCGCTGACCACCTACGGCGACACCACCATCCACCTCGCCCACCAGTGGAAGATGCTGGGCGCCCTGGAAGCGGTGAACGGCATGCTGCTGTTCGGCCTGACGACGGCCTTCCTGTTCGCGATGATCCAGAGGGTGCTGCCTCCGGCGAAGCGGTGAGCGAAACAAGTGGATAAAGTCCCAAGTTTTTCATTGGGGACGTGAGGAACGATCAGAGCGCAGGCGCGAAGTTCAATGACTCAAGCATTGCGATTCTAACGAATGCGCATTTGGGCCGAGCAGAAACCCCACTTAGTGTCATTTCTTGCTCGCAGGGCTTGCAGGCAATGCAATCTCCTCAAAGAGGACTGCATCTTTCGTTTTCTTGATGTTCGTGAAGTCTACCTCATCAATATAGACGAACTCATTCGGACGCCCCCGTAGTTGAGTGGCTTTCACCTTTACGAATCCATTCTGCGTCATCCATTTATCTGCATGCGGCAATCGCGCTGACGCCAAGAAGGATACATTTCCCGAATATTTCTGAAGGCGAGCAGCAATATTGATCGCGAATCCTACGTACTCAGAAGTGCCGTTTGTTCGCGGAAGTTCAATCAAAGTTCCATAGGTAATTCCGAACCGAATCCGCTGAGGCAAATCGGCTACTGGCATAAAGCGCATTGCTTCAGCATTTACCTTAGAAAAGTGATTTTTAAGATAAACAAGCCGCCTGCAAAACGCCCGAATATTCGAGCTTCGGTCGGCTTCGTCTTCACCTCCAACTTGCAGGATAAACATTACTCCGTCGCCCACGAATTTCTCGTGAAGCAGTTTTAAATCGAGCGAATTCAAATTTTGCTGCAAGCCAACTATGGGGCCACCGTCGATAAGTCGGCGAACGTGCCCATCTACAAGATTCAAGTATCCGGCAACATCTCGGTGGATGTCAGGAATGCTGAGAAATCCTGTGAAGTTTTCGAAATCGTAAATCATGACAAGACAGTCGATTGTCTTGGCTGGTGAATCTCCAAACATGCCTGGTGGAGGCGCCACTATCACCGGCTGCTCAGCTATGGTTTCGGAATCAGGACTTGGGGGCGTATCTTTCTTGGTCATTCATCTATCCCAAATACAGCAAACTGCTCCGTAGTCGGCTTCAAGGCCGGTGGAGCAAGCCGCTGAGGGAGAGCCCTACGCTCTCATTAGCATTTACGCTGCTTCCCGCCGGCACAGACACGACGCCCGCACCGGCATCTCCGTCCGCGCCGAAGCCAGATCCAGTCGCGCCTTGATCAGCGGGGCCTCGACCGTCTCGTCACGCCGGACGAGGCATTCGTGGAGGCCGTGCAGGCTCCAGACGTTTTCGGGATGCCAGCAGGCGCGGTTGGTCTTGCCGTCGAAGCCGAGATCGGCGCGATAGACGGCCTCGGCCTCGGCGAGATGGCCCTGCTCCAGCAGCAGTGCGCCGAGCGCATGGCGGGTCGGCTGCATCCAGCCCCAGGGCTCGTCGTAGGGCAGCGAATCGTCGAGCTCGACGGCGCGGCGCAGATGGGCGAAGGCGAGGTCGAAGTTGCCGCGGCGGTATTCCAGCTCGCCGGTCAGCATCTCCTCGGCGATGGCCAGCAGGTCGACCATGGTGTTGTTGTGCAGGCGGCGGCTCTCGGGCACGCGCGCCTTGGCGGCGCGGAAAGCCGCGCGCGCCTGCTCGGCCTGCTCGATCTCGCCCAGCACCGAATGCGCCACGCCCTTGGCGTAGAGCGTCATCGCCGTCGTCGAGCAGTAGAGGTCGGGATCCTTCGGCAGCTCCTGGGCGATGATCTCGCGCCATTTGCCGAAGCGCACCAGCACGTGCTGCTTCATCGAGAGATAGCCCTCGACGAAGTCGGCCATCGGCGGCGATTGAATGCGCAGCAGTTCCTCGGGCGTGGTGTCGATCAGCTCCTGCGCCGCGGTGATGGCCGGCGTGTACTGGCCGAGGAACATGGCGCCGTAGACGATGAAGTGATGGTCGTGGCTGCGATACATCGAATAGACGTTGAGGGCGCCCTCGCGTGCCAGGTACTTGCGGTCCACGACGACGGCCTTCTGGTTGTAGACGACGACGTCGCGATAGTTGCCGCACAGCACGTCGATATGGGTCGGCATGTGCACGAGATGGCCAGAGTCGGGCACGAGGTCGCGCAGCCGGTCGCCGGCGCGCAGCGCGCGCTGCGGGAACGGCGACATCTCCATCAGATGGACATAGAGGTGCAGCAGGCCGGGATGGTCCCAGCTCGCCGGGATGTCGCGGAAGGCGCTTTCCAGCACCTCGACCGCCTCCTCCGTGCCGGCGCCCGGCGTAGGCTGGCCGGTCTTGAGGTCCCACATCTGCCACGGCGTCTCGTTCATGATCGCCTCGGCGAAGACCGAGCGCAGGTCGAGATCGTGGGGATGCGCGTGGAACAGCCTGCGCATCTCGACCGTGAAAGCCTTGTCCCAGGTGGTCTGGTCCTCGATCACCTCACGCTGGGGATAGCGCGCCGGCAGCGTATGGATCAGCGCCTGCTCGACCGGCGAGGCGTTGGGCGCCGCGGCAAGCGCGCGCTGCATGGCGTCATAGGAGGCTTCGAGCGCGCGCTTCTTGCCGGCCGGATCGTAGCGGTGCCAAGGGAGGTTGTAGTTCGGTCCGGCGGCGTAGGAGATGCCCCAGTGCGCCATGGCACAGCCGGGATCGGTCTCCAGCGCCTTCTCGAAGCACTTGATTGCTTCGGCATGGTTGAAGCCGTAGAGCCAGTTCAGTCCGCGATCGAACCAGATCTGTGTCTGCGGCGACGAGGTGGTGACGGTACGCTTGTAGACGCCGAGATCGTAATAGTCGTCCATGGTCATGCCCCCGCTTCGGAACAGCGGCATGGTGCCGCCGTCCGCCCCGTTGCGCTAGTCTCGAACGGGCATGGACAGGGAAAAGCGGATCATCATCTGCGGCGGCGGCGCCATCGGCGCGGCCATCGCCTGGTACCTGAGCCGCCGCGACGCCCGGCCGGTCGTGGTCGAGCGGCACGAGGTCGGAGGCTCGGCCTCCGGCAAGTCGGGCGGTTTCCTGGCGCTCGACTGGTGTCGCGGCACGGCGCTCGACCGGCTGGCGCGGCGCAGCTTCGCCTTGCATGCCGAACTGGCCGCGGAGCTGGGCAATCCGTGGGGCTACAGAAGGCTCATGACCTTTTCCGGTCACGCCGCCGAGGGCCGGCACAGTCGAGGGAGTGCCGGACGGCCGTGGCTCTCATCGGACGTTACCGTGACGGGCCAGATCGGCTCGCCGGAGACGACGGCGCTGGTCGAGCCGCGCGCCTTCACGACCGGATTGATGAGCGCCGCGCGGGCGAACGGCGCCGAACTGCGCCACGGCACCGTAACGGGATTGATACGGCGTGCGTCCGGCGCCATCGGCGGCGTGATCCTGGAAGGCGGCGAGACCGTCGAGGGCGACGGCGTGGTCATCGCGATGGGCCCGTGGTCGATCCTCGCCTCCCGATGGCTGCCCCTGCCCGCCGTGTACGGGTTCAAGGGCCACAGTCTCGTGTTCCGCACCGGCGATGCGGTGCCGGCCGAGGCCCTGTTCCTCGAATACGAGGAGGCGAGCGGCGAGACGTTGACGCCGGAAATCTTCGCACGAGCCAACGGCACGGTCTGGGCCTGCGCGGTCTCCAGCACCGCGTCGCTGCCGGTCGATCCATCCGATGTCGCGGGCGACGATGGCGCGCACGAACGGCTGGAGGCGCTGTGCCGCGCCGTATCCCCTGCCCTCGCGGGCGCCCCCATCGTCGCGCGCCAGGCCTGCTTCCGCCCCGTGACCGAGGACGGCCTGCCGCTGATCGGCGCCGTGCCGGGTGTCGCCAACGCCTGGGTCGCGACTGGCCACAGCGTCTGGGGCATGCTCAACGCGCCCGCGACCGGCGAGGCGATGGCCGAGCTGATCCTCGACGGCGCGACGAGCCATGTCCCGCTGAGGCACTTCGCGCCGGATCGTCTGAAGGCTTTCGCAGGTCTGCGCTAACCGTCCGGCCTGCTCGTCCAGCGCGGCGGCAGAAGCCTCGTGTTGAGGAAGAAGGGCGCGCTGTTGTCGCTCAGGCGAATCGTGCCGATGAACGGCAGGTCGTAAGTGGCGTGGAAGTAGATCTGCGAGCGCTGCACCACGCCGTAATCCTCGTTCATCGGCGGGAGGCCGAACAGCGCCCGGAAGGGACACCTGAACGTCGCCAGCTCACCAGGCTTCAACTCACCGGCCGTGCCACCCGGAAAGCGCACGTCGGTCGCCTCGATGAGAGTGGGTTCGCGGCCCGAGGCGCGCACGTGATCGAGCACGCAGGCGAATTTCAGGCCCTTCATCGCAAACCACGGACTCCGGTTCTCCGCCGTGAAGGTCGCATCGAACGGCGAGCCCGCCTTCTGCTCCTCCGACGCATAGACCGGCAGCGGCCGGATCGCCCAGGCGCCGATACCGATGCCCGCGATCACCACCAGCACCGCGAGGAAGACGATCAGGCTCTGCAGCGACTGCGCGCCGCTGTGCGCCATCATCCGCAGTTCCTGCTGCAGGGTCGTGGTCGGTGGCGGCAAGGGCCTCGTACCGGAGGTCCGGGCTGCGGGCTTGCGCGCTCTCGGCTTCGCGCCGGTCGCGGGCGGACTCGCACCTGAAGAAGCGCTCTTCCGTGACTTGCTCGGGGACTTCTTCTTCTGCGCCATCGCGTGATTACGTAGCGCGTCCGGGTCGCGCCATCCATCCCGCTGCTGGTCGCAGGCTACTCAGGCAAAGGCGGTCTCGATCGTGCGCCGCGCCGCCTCCGCTCCCTCGCGCGCGACATCGACGGCAGGCCGCGCCCAATGCGCGGGATTGGGCGCTTCGTAGCTCACCCAGCCGTCATAGCCCTTCTCCGCGAGGAGCTGGAACAGATCGTTCCAGCGCACCACGCCCTTGCCGGGTGCCAATCGGTCTACTGGCGGCACGGCATTGGGCGGCGCATCCGGCACGTCGCTGTATTGCACGTAGAAGATCTCCGAACCCGGCACCTCCTCGAAGCCGCGACCCGGCCGACCACCGCGCTGCAGGTGATAGGCATCGAGCAGCAGGCCGACGTTCTTCTGTCCGGCCCTGGCGATCAGCTCGCGCAGGATCTCGAGGCGACTGACGATCGGATGCTGGAACTGGTATTCGAGTGCCAGGCGCAAACCGTGCCGCGCGACGATCTCGCCGGCGCGCCGGATGTTGGCGACACCTTCCTCCAGCGACGCCGCGCCGGGCCCGATCCCGCTCATCACCGTCGCGCAATCGAGCATGACCGCCCTTTTGCACGCCTCCTCCAGCGAGGCGAACAGACGGTCGCGATCCGCCTCGGCCGCGAAGGTCCAGCCGTACTCGCAGCCTACGGCACTGACCGGAAGTGCGTTCGTGCGCAGGCGGCCCAGCAGTTCCGTGTTCGACAAGCCACGCTCCCGTGCCCGCATGAAATCGACGCGGCGCAACTCGACCGCGTCGAAGCCGCCGCCCTTCGCCGCAGCAAGAGCTTCCTCGAACGGTGTCGTGTCGACGGTCCAGAGATGGAGCGCGAGACCGCGGAACTGATGGTGCATGATTGATCCCCCCGGCGGATTATGGACGGCCGGGCAAGAGGCTCAAGCGGCCGCGGCTAGATACGGTGATCCATGTCGAGCGCCGGTTCCGGCACGTCGACGCAGCCGATGATGCGGGCAGGGACTCCTGCCGCCGTGCAACCGGCCGGCACGGGGTCGAGCACGACGCTGCCGGCCGCGATCTTGGCGCAGGCGCCGATCTCGATATTGCCCAGCACCTTGGCGCCCGCCCCGAGCAGCACGCCACGGCGCACCTTGGGATGGCGGTCGCCCCGTTCCTTGCCGGTGCCGCCCAGGGTGACGCCGTGCAGCATCGAGACTCCATCCTCGACCACGGCGGTCTCGCCGATCACGACGCCCGTGCCATGGTCGATGAAGATGCTCTTGCCGATCACCGCTCCGGGATGGATGTCGAGGCCGAACAGCGAACTCGACCGGCTCTGCAGGAAGTGGGCGAGCGTACGCCTTCCTTCCGTCCACAGCCAGTGCGACGCCCGGTAGGTCTGAAGCGCGTGATAGCCCTTGAACCAGAGCAGCGGATCGAGATGGGAGGTGCAGGCCGGGTCGCGGTCGGCCACTGCCACGATGTCGGCACGGGCGGCGACGCCGATGCCGGGATCGGCCGCCAGAGCCTCATCGAAGGTCTGCCGGATCAACGCGGCCGGCACCTCGGTCGTGCCGACGAGTCTCGCGAGGTGATAGCTGAGGGCACTCTCGAAGCGGGGCTGGCTCAGGATCGTGGCATGGAGCGTTCCGGCCAGCACCGGTTCGGCCGCGGCCGCCGCATGTGCCGCTTCGCGAATGCGGTCCCAAACCGGATCTACCGAGCGCAGCTCGTTCTTGGCAAATGCGCTGTCCATGGCGCTCTCCTCCGCTCCGCTCTCGTCCCCTGCGACGCCCGCGAAAGCGATCGACGCGCCTCCCTTGAGAAAGAGACTACGCCGACCGGGCTGCAGGTGCAATTCGCGGCTTCAGCGTGCGGCCCGTGCTTCCAGCTCGCTGACCAGCGGCTCGACCTTGCCGCCATGGTTCTGGATGTAGGAATTGAAATCCGAACGTCTAGTCATGACCATGCTCACGCCCTCGACCTTGACGTCGGTGATGCGGTCGCCGCGGACCTCCCACTCGAGCTTGATCGGCTGGCCACTCGTCTGGTTCAGACGGCTGTCGACGATCGTCACGCCATTGGCGCGCGGCGTCACCTTGCCGATGGTCAGGGTCTGGCCGCCATACTGCCCGAAGCGCTCGCTATAGGCCTTGGCCTCGGCGGTGGCGACGGCCTTGAGGAAGCGCGCCCGCTCCTGCTCGGTCGCCGTGTTCCAATGCGTGCCCAGCGCCGCGCGCGCCATGGCCGGCATGTCGAAGCTGGTCTGGAGCACGCCCAGGATCGCAGCCTGGCGTGCGGCGCCCGTCTTGGTCTTCACGATCTCGATGACCTGTTGCGCCGTGTTCTGCACGATCTGTGAGGGATCGGCGGCCATAGCCGGTCCGACCATCGGGACGGCGGTGAACATCGCGGCAGCGGCGGCAAGTTGAAACACGACACGACGAGAGGCGAGGTTCGGCACCGTGCACTCCTATGACGATATTTTGGAGAAGCGTTCTAGCGCGGACGCCCGATCAACGCACCCTCCGCCGGGCTCGTTGCGCTAGCGGACCAGGGCCAGGTTGTCGCGACGCTCGAGTTCGCTGCGGGCGTTGGTCTTCTCGCGCTTCTCGCGAATCTGGTCGGCGCGGTTCTGGGTGTAGGCCGAACGCAGCGCCGCGTAATAGTCGACGCTGTTCTTCTCGAGATCGTCGAGCGCGAAGATGGTGCGGGAACGATAGTCGACGGCATTCATGCCGTAGCGACCGATCTGCCAGACGTCCCAGTCGATGGCCAGATTGAAGGTCAGGATGCGGAAGGGATCGACCAGATAGTCCATCATCAGGCCGGTGCCGTCGCGCGCATTGGACGGGCCATAGGCCGGCAGCATGAGATAGAAGCCGCCATTCTCCGGCTCGACGCCCGCCCACAGGCCGATCGTCTTGCCGAAATCCTCCTTGGTGCGCTCGAGGCCCAGGCTGGTGGCCACGTCGAAGATGCCGGCGACGCCGATCGTCGAATTCACGAGAAAGCGCGCCATGGTCGTCGCGGCGCGATTCGGATCGCCCTGGAAGACCTCGTTGATAGCCGTCACCGGCTCGCCGAGATTGTCGAGAACGTTGCGCACGCCGGTCTGGGCGCGCTCGGGCACCAGGTCACGATACATCACCGCCAGCGGCCGAAGCGCAATCAGGTCGACGGTGCGGTTGATCGAGAAGATGAACCGATTCGGGGTCTCCAGCGGATCCCACACTTCGGCAGCGCCCGTGTCACCGGACGCGCAGCCACCAACCACCGTTCCGGCAAGGGCGACCGCGACAATCGAGCGGCGAATGCTGGCAGCAAAGGCTCTCGTCACACCGATCATCGACGCTGACCCCGGATCATCCGCTGGCCCGGGACGCCGGGCCAAAAAAGCGTGACGCGACGGTTATTCGTCGCACCGTCGGAAGTGTTGCACACGGGCGCGGTCGTTTGAAGCAATTCCGGGTCCATTCCCGTCTGCCTTGAATTTCGATTGTTTCTTGTGTTTCGGCCGCCACAGCTCTCCTTCAAGGAAGAGTTGCATACATAAAGATATGCTTATATTATTTTTTTATGGAACACCTCCTCACCCTGCTGCGGGCCGCTGCCGAGGACACGAGGCTGCGGATACTGGCCTTGGCCGCCCGCGAGGACCTGACCGTCAGCGACTATGTGAACGTCCTGGGACAGAGCCAGCCGCGCGTCTCCCGGCACCTGAAGCTGCTGGTCGAGGCGGGCCTGCTGGAGCGGTTCCGCGAGGCCCAGTTCACCCGATTCCGCCTGACCAATGGCGGCGAGGATGCGGCGCTGGTGCGCGAATTCGTGCGCCGCCTCGACCCCAAGCATCCCCGGATCGCGACCGACCGCGCCCGACTCGATGCCGTACAGCAGCGCCGCCAGACGGCGGCTGCCCGCTTCTTCCGCGACAACGCTCAGCGCTGGGACGAACTGCGCGCCCTGCACGTTGCCGATCGCGAGATCGAAAGGGCGCTCAGCCATCACCTGCCGCTCGGCGCCCGCCGCCTGCTCGATGTCGGCACCGGCACAGGCCGGCTGCTGGAGGTGCTGGCGCCCAAGGTCGAGCAGGCGATCGGTGTCGACCAGAGCCGCGAGATGCTGGCGCTGGCCCGCGCCAACCTGGCGCGCGCCGGCATCGACAACGCCGACATCCGCCAGGGCGACATGTACGCCCTGCCTTTCGAGTCCGACAGTTTCGACGTCGTCACGATCCACCATGTGTTGCACTACGCCGACGATCCCGCCGCGGCCCTGGCCGAGGCGGCACGCGTCGTGAAGCCCGGCGGGTCGGTCCTCGTGGTCGACTTCTCGCCGCACGACCTGGTCGAGTTGAAGCGCGAGCATGCTCACGTCCATCTGGGATTTGCCGACAACCAGGTGCAGGGCTGGCTGCGCAGCGCCGGCCTCACGCCGCTCGAACCCATCCACTTTCCCGGCCGCCGGCTGATGACGGGCATCTGGCGCGGCGAGCGCGAGCTGCCGGCCCGCGTCACCCCGCGGCCTGCCGCCGTTTCCGCCCATGGAGAATCACGATGAGCCCCGATACCGGTCCGATCGGCAATCAAATGAGTACGACCGCGACCGAATTTCCCGCTCGCGCGCCGCAGCGGCTGGCCGTTTCGTTCGAGTTCTCGCCGCCCCG